>NZ_JBHWES010000049.1:0-93262 GCF_042734105.1 Streptomyces sp. NPDC059679
GGGGGGGGGGGGCGGCGCCCCCCCCCCCACCACCGGGCCCGTCCCCCGTCACGGGGGGGGGGGCCCTCCCCCACCGGGGGGGGGGGGGGGGGGCCCCCCCCCCCCCCCCCCGCCTCACGCTTGTCCATCGTGTGTCCGTCCGGCCGGCGCCGGATCAGACCGCTTCGACCACCGGTATCTGGTCGGCCGGGGCCTGCTCCTCGCCCTTGGGCTTGGGCCCGGACCCGCGCAGCGGGACCTCTTTGATGAACCAGGCCGCGAGGAAGCCGACGACCGCGATCACCGCGCCCCACAGGAAGACCTGGTGCGCTCCGTTCGCGACCGCGTGGGTGTACGCGTCCCTGATGTCCGGGGGCAGCTTCTTGAGCCTCGACGGGTCGAGGTTGGCGCCGCCGGAGGTGACCGCCGCGCCCTTCTCGCCGACCCGGTCGATCATCGTGTCCTTCACCTGGTTGGTGAAGAGCGCGCCGAGGATGGCGACGCCGAAGGAGCCGCCGAGGGTGCGGAAGAGGGTGGCGGAGGAGGAGCCGACGCCCATGTCCTTCATCTCGACGCTGTTCTGCGCGATGAGCATGGAGGTCTGCATCAGGAAGCCCATGCCGGCGCCGAGCACCGCCATGTAGATGCCCGAGGTCAGGCGGGTGGTGCCGGTGTCCATGAGGGCCAGCAGGAACATGCCCACCACCATCAGGCCGCCGCCGAGGATCGGGAAGATCCGGTACTTGCCGGTCTGGGTGGTGACCCGGCCCGCGATCAGCGAGACGACCAGCATGCCCAGCAGCATCGGGAGCAGCAGCAGGCCGGAGTTGGTGGCCGAGGCGCCCTGGACGGTCTGCTGGAAGAGCGGCAGGAAGGTCATCGACCCGAACATCACAAAGCCGGTGAGGAAGCCGATCACCGTGATGAGCGAGAAGTTGCCGTTACGGAATATGTGCAGCGGCAGCACGGGCTCGGCGACCTGCCGCTCGACGGCCACGAAGGCGATGAGCGCGGCGATCCCCAGCGCGCCGAGACCGATGATCTGGGCCGAGCCCCACGCGTACTCGTTCCCGCCCCAGGTCGTGATCAGCACGAGCGAGGTGATGCCTATGGTGAGCAGCCCCGCGCCGATGTAGTCGATCCGTGCCTGCGCGCGCTTCTTCGGCAGGTGCAGCACCGCGGTGATCGCGGCCAGGGCGATCACGCCGAGGGGGACGTTGATGTAGAAGATCCAGCGCCATCCGAGGTGGTCGGTGAGGGTGCCGCCGACCAGCGGTCCGCCGATCATGGCCACGGCCATGACACCGGCCATCATGCCCTGGTACCGGCCGCGCTCCCGGGGCGGGACCAGGTCGCCGATGATCGCCATCACACCGACCATCAGACCGCCCGCGCCCAGGCCCTGAAGGGCCCGGAAGCCGATCAGCTGCCCCATGTCCTGGGCCGCGCCGGACAGGGCCGAACCGGCCAGGAAGACCACGATGGACGTAAGGAACATGCCCTTGCGTCCATACATGTCGCCGAGCTTTCCCCAGATGGGGGTGGAGGCGGCGGTCGCCAGGGTGTACGCGGTGACCACCCAGGAGAGGTGTTCGAGCCCGCCGAGATCGCCGACGATGGTCGGCATCGCGGTGCCGACGATCATGTTGTCGAGCATCGCGAGCAGCATGGCGATCATCAGCGCGAAGATCACCACACCCGTGGAGCGGGGCTTACGGCCGGACGCGGCCTCGGCGCCGGGCTGCGCGCCCTCCCCGCCGGACTGCGGGGCCTCCGCGCTGGGCTGCGGTGACACGGATGACGCTCCGCCTCCGGACTGTTTCTGGGACATTCTCTCCACTTCCCCCCTGGGGTGCGGCCAATTGCTGCGACCGGCTACTTACTTGCCGCCCGGCTAGTTGAGTACAGTGGAGAAGGTACGGCGTCTACTAGCCGGGCGTCAAGTAAGTTCTGTTCGGCCGCGTACGGCCCCCACGACCACAGGAGAGCACCATGGGCAACACACCGCAGGCGCGCCGGGGCGACACCCGGCAGCGCATCCAGGACGTGGCCTTGGAGCTCTTCGCCGAGCAGGGCTACGAGAAGACCTCGCTACGCGAGATCGCCGAGCGGCTCGAGGTCACCAAGGCCGCGCTGTACTACCACTTCAAGACCAAGGAAGACATCCTCATCAGCCTGTTCCAGGACCTGGCCCGGCCGCTGGACGAACTGCTCGCCTGGGGCCGCCAGCAGCCCCGCACCCTGGAGACCAAGCAGGAGTTGATGCGCCGCTACAGCGTGGCCCTCGAAAGCGCCCTCCCGCTGTTCCGGTTCATGCAGCAGAACCAGGCCGCCATGAGCCATCTGCGGCCCGGCGAAACCCTCAAGGACCGGATGATCGCCCTGAGCGACCTGCTGAGGGACCCCAGCGCGCCGCTGACCGACCAGGTCCGCAGCCTCAGCGCGATCTTCGTCATGCATACGTCCCAGTTCGCCATGCAGCACCTCGACGCCGACCCCGAGGAAAAGCAGAAGGCCGCCCTCGAAGTCGCCCTCGATCTGCTGGCGCAGGCGCACCCGCAGGAGAGGCCCGGCACCCCGGACGCGGCCTGATACGGGGCCCGCCCCACCTCGGGCCCCGTCCGAAAACACATCAGGTCAGTTCAGTGCGTCAGACCTTGACGCCGTGCGAGCGCAGGAAGGCCAGCGGCTCGATGGCCGAGCCGTAGTTCGGCGTCGTACGGATCTCGAAGTGCAGGTGCGGACCGGTCGTGTTGCCGGTGTTCCCGGAGAGGCCTATCTCCTGACCGGTGCCCACGGTCTGGCCCACCGACACCTTCACCAGCGACAGGTGCGCGTACTGCGAGTACGTGTTGTCGGCGTGCTTGATGACGATGGCGTTGCCGTACGCCGGGCCGTCACCGGCGCCGTTGCCGCCGGCCTTGACCACCACGCCACCGTGGACGGCGCGCACCGAGGTGCCGGACGGCACGACGAAGTCCTGCCCGCTGTGGTTGTGCGCCCACAGGTTGCCGGCGAGCCCGAAGGAAGCGCCGATCTGGTACGAGGCGACCGGCGTCACCCAGGAGGCGGCCTTGGCCTCGGCGGCCTTCTTGGCGGCCTCGGCAGCCTTCTGGCGGGCCTCGGCGGCCTGCCGCGCCTTCGCCGCGGCCTCCGCCGCCGCCTTCTTCTCCGCGGCCTTCTTCGCGGCGGCCTGCTCCGCGGCCTTCTTCTTCGCCGCGGCCTCCTTGGCGGCCTTCTCGGCCGCCGCCTTCGCCTTCTCGGCCGCCGCCTTCTTCGCGGCCGCCTTCTCGGCGTCGATCGCCTTCTGCAGGGCGTCCGCCTGCGCCTGCACCGACTTGCTCAGGTCACTGGCCGGAGCCACCGACAGCACACCGTTGCCCTGTGCCGCGTCCGCGGCGAACGCGCCGCCCGCCCCCAGCGCCAGCGAGGCCCCCATGCCCGCGGCCAGCACGGCGGCGCGGGTACGCAGAACGGACTTGCTCGCCTTACGGGATTTGAGGCGCCGGGATTCGAGGTGCCGGGATTTGGCGTTCGGGGACATAGGGGGACTACCTCCGGAAAGATGAGTGAGTCCCGGCCGGGGACCGGAACGGACGTTCTTTCGTATCCCGACCCGGCCATGAGGCCAACCCGCATCACTACTAATCCGCGCCGTACGAAAAGCGGTCGCAGCCACAATTCACCCACGGCTCCGATCCCGCCCCGATATTCGCGATCAGGCACCCCGGAATCCGGATCACCAACCTCCGATCATGGGGCCCACCTGGCACAATGAGCGATTGGGAGGCCACCCACGGAAACTCACCCCACGCTTACGACCGCACGTGCGCCCCACAGTCGAAGGCATTCACTAATTTCCGTAGTAGAGCCCCGGCGCCCTGTGTGCGATATCACCGCGCCATAAGATCACCGATCATCGATCCCGGGCATCCCCGGGCATTCGATGTCCGTTTCGGGACCAAAGACCATACGGTCCTGTACGCTGTCCGCACCAAACCATCGGGGGGATGGGAACGTGGATCCCGCAACCATCGGCGCTCGCCTCACCTCGGCCGTCGTCACGCCGCTGATCAAGAAGCTCTTCGTGCAGGAGGCGCCGGGGGCCGGTCTGGCCGACAAGCCGGTCCGCGTCTCGGGGCTCGTCTCGTTCAAGGGCGAGAAGCGCACCCTGACGGAGAAGAACCTCCACAAGATCGCCGCCCAACTGGTCGAGCGCGCGGTGCAGTCGGCAGGACAGGGCGAGCGGCCGATCCCCGCGGACGAGGACGAGGTGCTGGCCGACGCCCTGGCCCATACCCTCCACGCGCTGGGCGATCTGGCCATGGACGACGTCCAGGCCGTCCACCTCGGCCCGGAGCGGCTGGCCAAGGACCTCCGGCAGGCCGCCGGCCGCCCCGACGACCAGCTCTCCCTGGCCGCCTCCCGCCTCTACAACCTCCTCCTGCACACCGCCTGCCTGCACATCCTGCACTTCTTCACCCAGCGCTCGACCTTTGTCCCCCGCACCCTGGTCGAACAGAGCGGCCGGCTGACCGATCTCATCACCAAGATCGACATCCTGATCGAGCGGATCCCCTCCCAGTCGGCAGAGGACGCGGGCTTCGAAAAGGACTACGCCGACTTCGTACAGAAGAAGCACGGGACGCTGACCATCGTCGGCATCGACCTCAGCCACGCGGAGGCCAGTTGGCCCCTGGATGCGGCGTATCTCAGCCTTGAGGCGATCGCCCCGGCGCGCGACCGGGTCGCGACGGCGCTCGCTGCGGAGGTCGCCCGCATCACAGCCAAGGAGGCGGCTGCCCTCCGCAGCTTCACGGAGGTCGCCGCCCCCAGCTCCACGGAGGTCATAGCTCACTTCGAAGAGCTCGTCAAAGAAGTCGCCGCCGAGGCCCCCATCCCCGCCGACCAGGCGCTGTCCGGCCACAGCCGGGTGCTGCTGCGCGGCGTCGCGGGCTCGGGCAAGACCACCCTCGTCCAGTGGCTCGCCGTCTGCGCCGCCCGCCAGGAGCCGCCACGCGGCATGGAGCAACTGATCGGCCGCGTCCCCTTCGTCCTGCCCCTGCGCACCATCGCCCGCCAGGACACCCTCCCCACCCCCGACCGCTTCCTCGCCGCCGTCCACAACCCCCGGCACGGCGCCCAGCCCGACGGCTGGGCCGACCGCGTTCTGAGCGCCGGGCGCGGGCTGCTGCTCATCGACGGCATCGACGAGATCCCCGAGCGCGACCGGGAGCGCACCCGCGTCTGGCTGAGCGATCTGCTCCTCGCCTTCCCCGACAACCTCTGGCTGGTCACCTCCCGCCCCTCCGCCGTCGCCGACAACTGGCTGGAGACCGAAGGCTTCGCCGAGTTCGCCCTGGCCCCCATGAGCCACGACGACCTCGGCGCCTTCATCGACCGCTGGCACGACGCCGCCCGCGCGACCTGCCGTACGGACGAGGACCGCACCGCCCTCGACGGCTACCAGTCGGCCCTGCACACCGCCGTACGCACCAAACCGGACCTCGGACTCCTCGCCACCAACCCCCTGATGTGCGGCCTGATCTGCGCCCTGCACCGGGCCCGCCGCGGCTATCTGCCGCCCGGCCGCAAGGGGCTGTACGACGCGGCGCTGTCCATGCTGCTCGCCCGGCGCGACACCGAGCGCCATATCTACGCCCCCGGAGACGTCCAGCTCGACGAGGAGCCGCAGGTCCAGCTCCTCCAGCGGCTCGCGTACTACCTCATCCGCAACGGCGAGGCGGAGCTCGACCGCGCCCAGGCGGTGCGCATCATCGACGACGCGCTCCCCTCCGTCCCCGCAGCCGCCGCGCTCGGCGACGCCCCACGCATCCTGAGCCACCTGCTGCTGCGCAGCGGTCTGCTCCGCGAACCGTCCGTCGGCACGATGGACTTCGTCCATCGCACCTTTCAGGACTTCCTCGGGGCGAAGGCGGCCGTGGAGGAGGAAGACTTCGGGATGCTCGTCGGACACGCCACCGACGCCCAGTGGGAGGACGTCATCCGCATGTCGGTCGCCCACGCCCGCCCACGGGAACGGGCGAAGATCCTCACTAAGCTGCTGTCGCAGGCGCAGAAGGACCCCGACTCGGCCCTCCGCATCTACCTGCTCGCCCTGGCCTGCCTGGAACACGCGCCCGACCTGGACCCCAAGGTGCGCGACGAGGTCACCCAGCTCGCCGGTGGCCTCATCCCGCCCGACACCCCGGGGCAAGCCCGCAACCTCGCCATGGTGGGACCCCTCGTCCTGGAGCTTCTGCCGCCACCGGCCGAACTCACCGACGATCAGGCGGCTTACCACTGTGTGGTCACCGCCTCCTACATCGGCACCGATGCGGCCATCCTCTATCTGTCCCAGTTCGCCGACCACCCCGCGCTGCTCGTCCGCTCACAACTCACGGCGAGCTGGGGCAGGTTCGACACCGAGCGCTACTTCACCGAGGTGATCGCCCGTCTCGACCCGGACGACCTGTACTTCGTGGCCGAGACACAGGAACACCTGCGTCTGCTCGACAGCATGGGTGGCGTGTCCAAACTCCTGCTGCGTGGCGACTTCACCGAGGACGAGCTGCGCACCAACCACTCCCTCACCCAGGTCACCCATCTGAGGCTGGACCGAAACGATGTCGTCGCCGACCTGAGCGCCCTGAGCCATCTGTCGGATCTGCACACCCTGGTGCTGACCAGCTGTCCCATGGCCCAGGACCTGACGCCGCTGTCCGCGCTGTCGCTCCAAAGCCTCGACTTCGCCCCATACCTGGGTCCGTCCGGGAACACGTTCCCCAGCGGCCTGGACACCCTGCCAACGCTGAGGCATCTGAAGATCAACCTGGAGTCCCCCACCATCCCGCCGCACGGCTTCCCGGCCCACCTCACCTGGCTCGACCTGCACGTCTACCTTCGGGACCTGCCCACCACCTGGATCGCCGAGGCATTCCCCGACCTCCGCCATCTGGGCATCACCTTCCGCATCGGCCAGGAGCCGGGCCGAGTCGATCTGGCCCCTCTCGCCGGTCTGTCCTCCCTTGAGGCCGTCTCCGTCGCCCGTGCGGAGCTCACCGGCGCCGAAGCACTCACTGGCGTCACGGTCACGGCGCTCGACGGCGTACCACGACGTACGGGCCTCCCGGCCGACCCCGCGGGGGCGGCTGAGGACTGACCCCACAGTTCTCTGACTAGAGTCAGAGAATGGATGTGGCACAGATCGAACAGGTGCGGCGGTTCAACCGCACCGTCACCGAACGCGTGGGCGTGCTCCACGACCACTACCTGGGCCGCGACCGGCCCGTCGGCGAGGCCCGGCTGCTCTGGGAGATCGGCGAGCAGGGCCAGGACGTACGGCGGCTGCGCGAACGCCTCGGGCTCGACTCGGGGTACGTCAGCCGACTGCTGCGCTCCCTGGAGAGCGACGGCCTGGTGATGCTGGAGCCGCACCCGGAGGACAGAAGGGTGCGCACTGTCCGGCTCACCGACGCGGGCCGCGCGGAGCGCGCCACGCTCGACCGCCGCAGCGACGAGCTGGCCGGCTCCCTGCTGGAACCCCTCAACGCCGCCCAGCGCACCCGGCTGGTGGCGGCCATGGCCGAGGTCGACCGGCTGCTGACCGCCGCGACGGTCACCGTGGACGCGGCCGACCCGGACCACCCCGACGCCCAGCACTGCCTGCGTTCGTACGCCACCGAGCTGCAGGAGCGCTTCGAGACCGGCTTCGACCCCGCGCGCAGCCTGCTGCCCGACGCGGGCGAACTCCGTCCCCCGCACGGCCTGTTCCTGATCGCCCGGCTGCACGGCGAACCCGTCGGCTGCGCCGGACTGAAGCTGCCGCCCAGCGCCCCGGCCGAGATCAAACGCATGTGGGTCGCGCCCCACACGCGCGGCCTCGGCCTGGCCCGCCGGTTCCTCGCCGAACTGGAGGTACGGGCCGCCGAGCACGGCCGCGACGTACTGCGCCTGGACACCAACAAGGCGCTCGACGCGGCGATCGGCCTGTACCACTCCTTCGGCTTCGAGGAGGTGGCGGCCTTCAATAACGAGCCGTACGCGCACCACTGGTTCGAGAAGCGAATCACCAAGGACTAGGAACGTACGTGCAACCGGCTTGCCTTCGAGCCCAGTTCGATTGCCAAGCTGCCCGGCACGCAATGCATCTCTCTGCACACTCGCCGGGTAAGGACCGCGCTGTGCCTGATGTGAACTTCGCGCTGGGAACCATGGGGTTCGGTACGAAGGTCGACGCCGCTACGTCGCTGAACCTGCTCGACCGGTTCGCGGGCGTCGGCGGGACGCTCGTCGACACCGCCAACTGCTACGCCTTCTGGACCGACCCGAGCGGTCGCGGCGGGCACAGCGAGGAGGTCATCGGGCAGTGGCTGGCCCGCCGCCCCTCCCTGCGCGACCAGATGTACCTGAGCACCAAGGCGGGCGCCCAACCCGTCGGCCCCGGCAACTGGCCGGCCAACCGCGAGGGCCTGTCGGCGTCAGCGCTCAAGGCGGCCGCCGCCGAGGGCAGCCTGCGCCGACTCGGCACCGACCGAATCGACCTGTACTGGGCCCACATGGAGGACCGCACGGTCTCTCTGGCGGAGTCCGCGGAAGGCTTCGGCGCGCTGGTGGCCGAGGGCGTCGTGGGGCAGCTGGGATGCTCCAACCACCGTTCCTAAGGTGATTGGCCAATATTGGCCGTATCGGGCATACCGAACAGCTTGAGTTGCTGGTCATGGATGCTGGGCCCCCGAACGGTGTTGGGGCCGTGGGGCGGGTGCTTTCCGGGTGGGCGCGCTCGCGTCTGACGCACCACGGGGGTGCTGCGCGAGGTCCGTGCCGGAGCTGTCCGCTCCGTACGGTCTGAGGTGTGGTGACTCGACGCTGCGGGGGCGGTTGTCCCGGTGCGATCCTCCGGTCGCACGGCCCCTGTCTCAGCACGCCGCAAGGCGGCGGTGGCAGAGGTTTGGCGGGGTCCGTCATTCCTGCGTCGGGCCGTACAGCCCAGACCGCGTCTGCCGACGACCACCGCGGCGGCATGATGCCCGCTCACGGCGGTGGCCGAGCCGGTAGAAGTCTGCCCCTTCAAGGGGTTCAGCCAGTGCTGGGCGCCCCATCTACTCGTGTACGCCGGGTCGACCGCGATCACGGAGAGTCCGGCGTGGTGGGCCATCCCGGACAGGCGGTCACGGAACTTGGCCGTCGGGATCCCCGCCACCATGCGGCGCAAAGCCCTGCCGCGCCGCCCACGGCCCAGCTTCTCCCGCCCGGTGGCGCGGGCGTCAGCGAAGTCCAGGTTCTCGATCACCAACGCCGCACACTCATGCCGCTGGGCGAGGTGCAGGAGCTGGGAGATTGCCTCGCGCAAGCGTGCGTCGCGGGTGGTGGCCGGCAGTCCGGACAGTTCCAGAGGCATCGCGTGGGGAGCGCCGACGGGGTTGCCGCAAGGGTCCAGGACCCAGGCGGCCAGGTGATCGGCGTTCACATCCACAGCGAGCACCGAATGCCGGCGCAGCGTCTCAAGGGCCGGGGCAGGGGCCGTCTGGCCCTTATCCGTCTGGCCCTTGGCTGTGGTGGACCAGGAGGCATCCAGGTACCAGCGCCCGCGGGCCGGGTCGTAGGTGATGTCGTAGCGGACCGAGGCGCCCGAGGCGATCCGGTCCGCCCACTGCGCGCCCCGGTGGCTGAAGTGCGCCGCCGCATCCAGCACATAACGCCCGCGCGGGGCGTTGGCGTACACCTGGCGCAGGGGACCGGGCAGCACCATCGCGATCGTGCCCTCGGCGGGGTCGATGCCGATGGTGTAGTTCCCGAACGGCGCACCCGCCTCACCGTCCGCGGTGAGGAACATCCGCCGCGCCGACCACTGCGTGTCCCACCCCGCCAACCGGGTCTGCCAGTCCGCCTCGGTCAGCGGCTTCGGCGCGCCGGCGCTGTCGTAGAGGTGGTGGCGGGCGTCGAGCAGCCCGCGCCCGCCACGGGTGACCCGCACCCGGCCGCCCGCCCGCTCCCGCACCGCCTGGCGCAGGTCTCCCTGCAGGATCTGCAGGCGCCACTGTTTCGACCGTCGCTCGGCGCCATCGGCATACCCGCGCACCACCTGGCGCCCGTGCTGCTCGCGGGTGCCGGGTGTGACGGAGAGGCGGGCGGTGATCGTGGCGATCGCCCGGCGCAGCGATCCGATGTGGGCATCAAGTGCCCGGCGTGCCAGCTGGTACTGGTTCTCGCTGGTGCGGGTGATGGATCCTGCCCAGCGGGAAGAGGACTGCGCGGTCAGCGCCTTCTTCCGCGCGGCCCGCTGGTTGAAGGCCGGGGACACGTTGCCGATCCGCACCCGAGCTGCCAGATCCGCACCCGCCAGAGCGCCCAGGTGGGTGCCCGCCGCGCGAAGGACCTCCTCGTCGGCGGGCGAGAGGTGCAGCCGGGTGCGGATGCGGCACCCGGAGGGCGGGGCGACCACGAACGGGACGGACAGCGCACGGTAGGGGCGCTGCTCCCGCCCCTTCGCTCCCCGCGCCCGCTTGCCCATCGCCTTGCACCCCCACCCACCCGTGATGATCTCGACGAACCGAAGCTAACCCCCGCCCCACTCCCCGGGAAGCACATGACAGCGATTGGCGAACAACTGATCCCATCTGTACAGGAAGGGCCGAAGATGACCGCCGGCTAGATCATTCGCCGCCGACCACAACACCCTGACCCGTCCGAAATGGCCGACGCCGGCCTACACATCCGGAAACTGCTTCCAACCCGGTGTGGCGGGTAGAGCGGGCCCGGCAGATCGCCACGGCCAACGGCTGGGCCGGATACACCGCGCTCCAGCTGCGCCACTCCTACCTCCAGCCGCGCCCCGGCGCGCCGGTGCCCGACCAGTCCCACCGGTTCGGCTGGGTCACCGACGAGGTCGTCGACTACGTCGACAGCGAACCGGACCTGTCCCTGTGGGTGTACACCGCCCTGCTGAACGGCTCCTACGCCCGCCCGGACCGCCCCCTCCGCGCCGCCTACGACCACCCCGGCACCACCCAGCGGCTGGCGGCCCTGGACAAGGTGGCCGGGGAACTCGGGGTCAGCCGCAACCAGGTCGTCCTGGCCTGGCTGATCGGCGGAAGCCCGGCCGCCACCCCGATCGTCGGCGTCAGCACCCCGGAACAGCTCGACGAAGCACTCGCCGGAGCCCGCCTGCGGCTGCCCGCCGAACACCGCCGCCTCCTCGACGAGACCGCCTGACAGCCGCCCCCCGGCACCCCACGGCCGCCGTATCGTAAAGACGGTTGACGGGGACGGGTTGATGGGGACAGGGGGGCGGAATGGAGCCGCAGATCGCGGACCTCGCGCGGACGGCAGGGTCCACCGTGGTGACTCTGATGGCCACCGACGCATGGCAGCGAGCCCGGGAGCGGATCGTCGCGTTATGACGCCGGGCCCAGCCGGACCGCGCCGACGGGATCGACGGCGAGCTCGAGACCACGCGCGACGACCTGCTGGCCGCGCGTGACGCGGACGACTCGGAGGACGAGGAGACCCGGCGCGAGCTCAGCGAGGAATGGGCGGGCCGTATGCGGCGGTTCCTCGCCGCGCATCCGGAGGTCGTCGAGGAGTTGCGCCGGATCCTGGACGAGTTGAGCCCGGCCCTGCCGGGCAACGATCAGGCGATGAACACCACCATTCATATGCGGGCCGAGGCCTCCGGCAGCGGCAGGGTCTACCAGGCGGGCCGCGACCAGCACATCACCGAGCGGTGAGCGGCCCGCCTCCCCCGTACGCGGAAGGCCGAGCCTCCGGGCACGGGCGGGTCTTCCAGTCGGCCGGCGACCAGCACATCAGCGAACACCATCACCACTACGCGCCCGGCGCCTCTCTGTTCGCTGGGGCGCCGACCCCGGGGCTCGGCGGCCCGGACTCCGTACGCGTCCCCCTGGTCGGCCGTGCCCCGGCCGTCCTGCGGGACCGGGCGGAGCTGATGCGGCGATTACGTACGGCGGTGGGTGGCGACAGCGGACAGATCCACGTACTGCACGGCATGGGCGGCTGCGGCAAAACGGCGGTGGCGCACGCTGTGTTCACGGAGTCCGCGCGCGACGGGGCTCGGGTCGGGTTCTGGGTCAACGCCTCCGAGCGGCTGTCCCTGCGCGCGGGCATGCTGGCCGTCGCGGCCGACCGGGGCGCGGGCCCCGGCGAGTTGGCCGCCGCGCACAGCGGTCAGCGCGCCGCCGCGGACCTCGTCTGGCACCACCTGGACCACTCCGCCGAACCCTGGCTCCTGGTGATCGACAACGCCGACGACCCGGCGATCCTGGAGGAGGGCGGCTGGCTGCGCGCCAGCCCGCGCGGCACGGTCCTGGTCACCACCCGCTACGCCACCTCGCGCGCCTGGCGGGGCGCGGTCCTGCACCCCGTCGGGGTGCTCCCCACCGAGGACGCGGCCCAGGTCCTGTGCGACCTCGCGCCCCACGCGGGCACCCCGGCGGCGGCCGAACAGGTCGCCCTCCGCCTCGGCTGCCTCCCGCTCGCCCTGACCCTCGCGGGTTCCTACCTGCACCACCAGCTACTGGAGTCCTGGTCCATGGACGAGTACCGAAACCGCCTCGAAGCCGACCCGACCGGCCTCATCGACCAGGGCGCGGCCCTGGATTCCGGCCGCCCCGAGTCCCGCCACCTGGTCAGCCGCACCTGGCAGCTGTCCCTGGACGCGCTGGTCGACCAGGGTCTGCCCGAGGCCACGACGCTGCTGCGGCTGCTGTCCTGCTGGAGCCCGGACCCGCTGCCGCTCGCGGTTCTGTCCCCGGCGTCGCTGGGCGGGACGGGCCTGCTCGACGCCGCCCGTGTCGAACCGGCGTTGCGCGGGCTGCTCGACCACTCCCTGGCCGCGATCGTCTCCGCGCCGGGCGGTACGGATGGGGAGCAGCCGGTGCGCTGCGTCCAGGTGCACGGCGTACTCCTGGACAGCGTCGCCTCGGGCACTCCTGCCGAACAGCGCCCAGCCCTGACGGAGGCGGCGGTCAGGCTGTTGGAGGCGGCGCTTCCGGCGGATGGCGGGGACGGGGTCGGGGGCGGGTTTGTTGCGCTGCTTGTGCCGCATGCGGTGCGGCTGCTGCGCGAGGGAGACGTTAGGACGGCGGAACGGGTGGTGGGGTTGGCCGTACGCCTCGCTGAACGCGTCCATGAGACCGGTGACTACGCCGCCGCCCTGGCCCTGGCCCAGGAGGCCGCGGGGGCGGCGGAACGGATGCTCGGCGCTGAGCACCGGCTGACGTTGAGCGCGCTGCAGCGCGCGGGGCGCTCGTTGTTCCGGCTCGGTCGCATCGCGGAGTCGGAGGAGGTGCACAGCCAGGTGCTGCGCGTCCGCGAACGCGTCCTGGGGCCTGACCACCCCGACACGCTTGAGTCGTGTCACGGGCTCCAGCAGCCGCTCTTCAGGTTGGGGCGGCGGGCTGAGGCGCTGTCCTTGCTGCGTCGCGCGGCGGAGGGGCTGCGGAGCGCTTTGGGGGTGGAGCATCCCAGGGCGCTGCGCAGCCGGGCGATGCTGATCGAGGAACTCGCCACATCTGGCGAGTACGAGGAGTTCGCACAAGTGTCGCCCGAGACGGTCGACGACTGCGAGCGGCACCTTGGCGCCGATCACCCCACGACGCTATCCGCCCGTCACGCATACGCCTTCGGCGTCGCTCGACTGGGCGCCCCGGAAGAAGCAGAGCCGCTTACGCGCCGAGTTCTGGCGGATCGGGAACGCGTGCAGGGGCCTACCCACCCCATGACGCTGGGCGTTGTCGTTCTGCTCAGCCAGGTGGTCGCAGGGCGCGAGCGTTGGGAGGAAGCGGTTGAGCTGACCCGCCGGGCCATCTCCGGACGCGAGCAGGCTCTCGCAGCTGAGAGCCCCCTTCTCGTGGAGAACTACAGCCAGGTGGCCGACTATCTTGCTCGCGCGGGGCGGACGGCAGAGGCCGAAAGCGCGGCGCGAGCAGCCCTTCCGCTGTGCGAACGCGTCCTCGGCCCCAATCACCCTGAAACGCTGCGCGTTCGGCGGGTTCTAGGGTGCTGAGCGCGCTCTAGCCCCTTCGTCCTAACCGAACTTGCTCGGCCTTCAACAGCCGCTGGTAGTCCGCGAGCACGCGCAGCATCGCGAAGCCGGTCCCCAAGGGAACCGTCCCGACGACCAACAGCGGCCGCTGCGGGTCCCGAAGGTCCGCACGTATGTCGGGAAGCCACACGCCCAGCGCGGCGAACTCGTCCCGAACGATGTCGGCGACCCGCTCACCGGGGGCCTGGGCGTTCACGCCTTGGCCCCCGGCGGGAGGCTGAGCTCGAACCACACGGCCTTGCCCGTGCCGTCGAGTTGTTCGTCGACCGTCAGGCCGCACACGTCCGAGAGCGCGGTGACCAGAAACAAGCCGCGCCCATGCGTGTCGTCGTTCGCCGCGCGACGGGGCGACGGCAACGCGGGGCCATCATCGTGAACCGCGACCCGCACGCGGGTGCACTCGATGGTGGCGGCGAGCCGCACGTCTCCCTTGCCGTGCTGATGCGCATTGGTCACCAGCTCTGATGTGCACAACGCCGCCGTGTCGGCGAGTTGGCCCAGCCCGGAGGCCACGAGCAGGTTGCGTACGAAGTCTCGGCACAGTCTGGGCGCGATGGGGATGCCGGGGGCGGACAAGGTGTAGTGGTGCGGAAGTTGCTCGGTTCCGCCGATGGAATTCCCGGGGGCGGCCGCGCCCGGCTCTGCATGTACTCCCATGAGACGCCTCCGTGGCGTTCCGTAGGTGAGGGTTGAGGCGGCCCCGCACAGCTCCGCTGTGTGACTGTCGCCACACATACAGTAGAGGCAAGGAGTGACAAGTTCAACTTATTCGCGCGAACGAATGGACCGACCCGTCACTCGACGGCAGACTGTGAACCACACGCTGAGGAGAGACCGTTGGCACTGCGTACCAATCCCACCGAACGGCAACGCCGACTCGCTGCGGAGCTGCGAAGGTTGCGCGAGCAAGCAGGGCTGACGCTGAATGAGGCCGGAGCCCTCATCGGCATGGGGCGCGTGCACCTGACCCACATCGAGGGCGGTCGCACGGCGATCTCGACGGAACGGCTGCGCCGACTATGCGAGTCGTACGGATGCACGAGTTCAACTTACATCGAGGCGCTTGTCACCCTTTCGGAGGACAAGGGCAAGGGCTGGTGGAGCGCGTACAAGGGCAAGCTCACACCTTCCGCGTTGGACTTGGCCGAGCTCGAGTCGAAGGCGAACGAACTCCACTCATACGAGTCGCTGTTCATCCCTGGCCTCTTCCAGACGGAGGACTACACGGCCTCCATCTTTCACGCTGACGACGAGGTCAACACGCTCGACCACATCGAGACCGCGGTTGGCTTCCGCATGCAGCGTCAAACAGTCCTCACTGGGGAGAGTCCGCCGGAGATCCACGCCGTAATCCACGAAGCAGCGCTGCACATGCGCTTTGGCGGGCAAGCGGTGATGCGTAAGCAACTACTGCGCCTCATCGAGTTGGCGGATCTGCCGCACGTAAGCATTCAGGTGCTTCCCTTCTCCGCCGGAGGCGTGTCCACCTTGAGCACGCCCTTCTTCATCCTCACCTCCCATGGCAGCTCACTTGAGACCGTGCTGATCGAAACCCCTGCGCAGTCCCTGTATCTGCACGATGGAGACTCAGTCACGAAGTACCGGCGGCAGTTCGATCGACTGCGCTCGGCAGCCTTGCCCGCCGTAGACACCCAGGTCACCCCGGTCACACACGACTCACGAGACTCCCTGGGTCTGATCCAGTACGTCCTCTACACCCTCTAGAAAGGGCAAACATGTCGCTGCTCAACTGGCGGAAGTCCACGTTCAGCGAGAACCAGGCCAACTGCGTGGAGCTCGCCACCGCCCACGACGGCATACACATGCGGGAGAGCGACGAGCCCGACACCGTACTCCGTACCACCCCCGCCACCCTGCGACGCTTCATACGGGCCGTGAAGGCCGGCGGGCTCGACCGGACACACAGCTGAGCGGGAGGGGGCGCGGCAGTCGCGCCCCCTCCCGCTCAGGAAAGCCGACCGTCCGCGTTACTGCGGCTTGAAGGACCGGATCTGGTAGCTGCCTTGCAGGTTGCCGCCCGCGCCGGCGGACGTGGAGCCGACGCGGGAGTGGTAGTTGGTCTGGGTGTAGTACTGCTTCCGCTGCCCCGTTCCGTTCCACACAGAGCGGACGTTCTGACCGTTCCGAATGAAGGAACAGTCGTCGGCGGTGTTCGCCTTGCTGGGCTGCGACCACTGACATCGGGTGCCGCCGCCGTCCCAGTCGCTGTAGATGCAGAAGTACCCCGGGGAGCAGCTGTAGGCCGCCGGGCGGGCCGGGGCCGTGGGGGCCGTGGGGGCGGCGGTCGCGGAGGACGCGGCGCCGAGGGCCGCTACCAACGCGGCCGAGGCGATGGCGAATGAGCGAGCACGAAGCATGACAAGGGCTCCTTCCATACGCGGGTGCCGCGACCGGGCACACCGAGCGCCCGGCGCGGAGCACATGACACTCACCGCAGTGTGCTCGCGTCGCCCAGGCACATTGCCGGAGTCCTGGTGGAGCACCACTGGAGGGCAGAGCCCAGCAGTCAGCGGGCCACATCCATCCGCTGGGTGCCGATGACCGACAGCAGCCGCAGCGCCTCCTCGGAGGGCGAGCCGGGGTCGGCGGTGTAGATGACGACCTGCTGGTCCTGGCCGGTGATGGCGAGGACGTCGCAATTGACGGTGACCGGGCCGACCAGCGGGTGCTGGAAGGTCTTGCACAGCGTGGGCTCGGCGCACACATCATGGGAGGCCCAGAGCCGGGCGAACTCCGGGCTCCCGGCGAGGAGTTCGCCCACCAGCTCGGTCACCTCGGGGTCGTCGGGGTAGCGCGCGGCGGTGGCACGCAGCCGCTGGGCCGAGTTGCGGGCGAACGCGTCCGCGTCGGACACCCCGTACAGCCGCTGCCCGTCCCGGTGCGGCCCGAGGAAGACGCGGCGCACGAGGTTGCGGTCGCGCCGTGGCAGGGCGGAGAAGTCCTCCATGAGGGCGGCCGCCAGATCGTTCCAGGCGAGCACTTCGAACGTCGCGGACATCACCGTCGCGGCGGCCTGCGGCAGCCGGTGCAGCAGGTCGAGGATGCTCTGCCGCACCTCGCGCGAGGGCCCGGGCAAGGGGCCGGGCGGCGCGCCGGCGAGGTGGTGGAGGTGGTCGCGCTCGGCGTCCGTGAGGCGCAGGGCGCGGGCGAGTCCGGCCAGGACCTCGCGGGACGGTCGCGGGGCGCGGGCCTGCTCCAGCCGGGCGTAGTACTCGGTCGAGATGAACGCCAGCTGCGCCACCTCCTCGCGGCGCAGCCCCGGAGTGCGGCGCCGCGGTCCGGCGGGCAGCCCTACGTCGGCGGGGGTGATCCGCTCACGCCTGCTGCGCAGGAAGTCCGCCAGTTGTCGTCTGTCCACACCTCCAGTGTGGGCGGATGTCGCGGCGCCTATCCAGGTACCGCCGGTGCCTGGATAGCCGATACGGCCGGACGCAGGCTCGCCGCCATGGACAACACGCTGGACAACACACCCGACACCGGCACACCCGACACCAGCACACCCGACACCAGCACACCCCACACCAGCACACCCCACACCGAAACATCCGCCCCCGCGGCCCTGGGCCTGCTGGCCGGCAAGGTCGCGTTCATCACCGGCGCCGGGCGCGGCATCGGCGCCGCCGCGGCGCGGCTGTTCGCCCGGGAAGGCGCCCGGGTGCTGCTCGCGGCCCGTACGGAGGCCCAGCTCAAGGCGGTGACCGAGGAGGTCGGGGCGGCGGGCGGCACCGCGGACTACGTGGTGTGCGACCTGGCCGACCCGGCCAGTGTCCGGGCCGCCGTGGAGCGCGCCGTGGACTTGTACGGCCGCCTCGACGTCGCCTTCAACAACGGCGGGACGTTCGTACCGCCGGGCCCCATGGACCAGGTCAGCGAGGCCGACTTCGACTACGTATACGCCGTGAACCTCAAGGGCCCGTGGCTGGCCATGGCCGCCGAGGTCGACGCCATCCGGGCCACCGCGGGGACGGGCGCCATCGTCAACAACTCCAGCGTCGGCAGTCTGAGGGGCAACCCCGAGCTGCCCGCGTACGGCGCGATGAAGCGGGGGCTCAACAGCCTCACCGAGTCGGCCGCCGTCACCTACGGCCCGGAAGGCATCCGCGTCAACGCGATCGCCCCCGGCGGCACGGCGACCCAGATGATCCGCACCTGGGAAGCCGAATCGCCCGGTCTCCTCGAACGCATCACCGCACGGACCCCGCTGCGCCGCCAGGCCGACCCCGACGAAGTCGCCCAGGCCGCCGCCTGGCTGCTCAGCGACCGCGCCTCGTACGTAACCGGCGCGGTCCTGCCGGTCGACGGTGGCGCGCGGGCCTGAGTGGTCCGTTCCGGGAGTCCTTCGGGGGTTGAGCACGCGACTTCATGAGGCGGTGAGGACGATCTTGCCCGTGGTCTCCCGGCGTTCCAGAGCGGCGTGTACGTCGGCGGCCTTTGCGAGCGGGTGGTGTGCGGCGATGCTGGGCTCGATCCCGCCCGTGCGGGCCAGGGCGAGCAGCCGCGCCAGGCCGGTGCGGTACCAGTCGCGGTTCGCGTTCAGCTCCTTGGGGAGCATGCACAAGGCGGTCCGTCGACCGGGTCGCATGTTCATCAGCTTGACCCGGGCGGCGCCGCGGACGGTGTCGCCGATCATGTGGCCCGGGCGGCCGGCGAAGGCGTAGCTGACCAGCACGCCGCCCGGGGCGAGAATGCGGTAGCTCTTGGCGAGGTTGGCGCCGCCGATGTGGTCGAACACCGCTTGTATTCCGTGGGGTTCACGTTCGCGGATGACGGTCTCGAAGTCCTGGCGCCGATAGTCGACGTGCTCGACGCCGTACCGGGCCAGTCGCTCTGCGCTGCCTGGGGCGGAGGCGGTGCCGTACATCCGCAGCCCGCTGCGGCGGCCGAGCTGGCTGAGCGCCTGGCCGACTCCGCCCCCGGCCCCCTGGATCAGGACGGTGCCGCCGCGGGCCACCCGAGCGTGCGTCTCCAGCACGCTCAGCGCCGTGAGGTAGTCCAGCGGCACCGCCGCCGCGAGGTGCGGGTCCAGTCCGTCGGGGAGCGGCACCAGCAGCCAGTCCGGGAGCACGGCGTATTCGGTGTAGGCCCCCATCCTGGGCAGGGCGGCAGCCACCAGCGTGCCTGGCGCCAAGCCCTCGCCGTGGGTGTCGACCACCTCGCCGACCAGTTCGTAGCCCGGGCTGAACGGCACCTTGCGCTGCAGGAGGTACTCGCCGGCCCGGGCCATCAGGTCGGTGAACCCCACGCCCGCGGCGAGCACCTTCACCCGCGTGTGCCCCGGGGGTGGGGCGGCGACAGTCGTCTCGACCTCGCGCAGCTCCTCGACGCCGCCGAACCGTTCCACGACGATCCGCCGGCTGGGGATCGCCTCGTATTCCTGGGATGCCATAGCTCTTGTGTCCTCCGTGTCGGGGCGACGCCGGCGACGATCAATGTCACGCCGTTCAATGTCGTGTCATTAGATTACACGACACATGTTGCTCGCGAAGCAGCTGGAGGAAGCAGCTCCATGCGGCAGCCGGACTACGCCACGGGGCGCCCCGCCCGGCGGGCCACAGCGTCGCCAGCGCTCTGGCCCTCCACCAGTGAGCGCAAGAACCCCAGCACGCCATCCAGGTCGTGCCTCGCACCGGCGGCCTCGATCCCGCGATGCAACTCCGCCTCGGTCCCGGCCACTTCACGCGCGATCTTGCCGCCCGCCTCCGTCAGCGTGAGCTCCACCTGGCGCCGGTCCTGACTGCTCGGGACCCGCCGCACCAGATCGGCCGCCACCAGCCGGTCGACCAGTCGGCTCGGGTTGCTGCCGCTCTCGCAGACCAGCAGTTCGCCGAGCCCGGACATGGTCAGCGGCTGCCGCTCCGCGAGCAGACGCACCACCTCCGCCTGCGCCGGGGTGACCCCTAGCGGGCGCAACGCCCGGGCAAGGCGGAGATTGCCTTCTCGCTGCGCGGCCAGAATCAGGTATCGGACCTCTTCGGCCGGCTCCATGACAGCATCCCCTCCAGTGCAGAACAGGACGATTACGTTACACGACATCGATTGCCTGAACCCGGCGCCCCCGCTTTCTATGCCGAGCGGACTTCCGGCCTGACCAGCCCCCGCTATCCGGGTGTCCGGCTGAGTACCCGCAATTGATACGGCCCGGGAGCCGGGGAGGGCGGCCGGCCACGAATCCGCGGATGCGCGGGCAGATCTGCGCACAATCGATCTCACCCGGGAACCGAAGATCCAGCCGCCGCAGAAGCTCTCGCGCCGGATGCTCATCGACGGCGGGGCGGACATCCGTACCGGACTATTGCGTGAGCCCGCGCCGGACGCGATCGATTTCGCGCACCGGACCTTCCAGGACTACGCGCACCGGACCTTCCAGGACCGCGTGCGGCGGACCTTCCGGGGCTATCTGAGCGCGAGAGCGGCCGCCGAACGGCATGATTTCGACTTCCTGATCGAACACGACCACGAGGACGACCGGGAAGAGTTGATCAGAATGTCGCCCGGGCGCACCGCTATACCCGGGATCCGGTCCGCCCGACCACCTTGGAACGGGCTCGGGGCTTGGCTGGATCGGCCCTATCGTGCTGGAAATACTGCCCGATCCGACAGTTGTCCCGGACAAGGAAGCGCGCCGGCTGCGGGACCGCACTTCCTGGGCCATACGCTCCGTGCTCGTCATGGCCCGGCAGCGTTATGACACCGACCGCTACGCGGATGAAATCATCGCCCATCTCGATGAGCGGGAACTCGACTTTCCGGTGTCGAACCCGCAAGAGCTGCACGACGCCGACGTGACCGGGGTCCCCGAGGGCGTACAGGCCATCGTGACGCGGCCCTGAGGGGTTCTCGCCCCGAGGGCCGCCCCGAACGCGCCAGGGTCCCAGGAGGGCTTCCAGGGGCTTTTACGGGCCCCTGCCCGCCCTGCTCGGCAATGGGGCCTTGCAAGGGCCTCATGGCCCCTCCAGAGACCCCTGGAACCCCGGCTGAGCTACGACATGCAAAAGGGCTGCCCCGGACCGTTCACACGGTCCGGGGCAGCCCCTGGGCGCTGTGCGCGACTCCCTGGCGGGATGTCACGCGTCCTTGCTGAGGTTCGGGCCCGCGCCGCCTGCCGCGGACTCGATCGGCGGGGTGTCCGGCAGGGCCGACTTCTCCTCGCCGCGGAAGGTGAACTTCTTCTCCTCACCCTCACCCTCGGTGTCCACGACCACGATGTGACCGGGGCGCAGCTCGCCGAAGAGGATCTTCTCCGACAGCACGTCCTCGATCTCGCGCTGGATGGTCCGGCGCAGCGGCCGGGCGCCCAGCACGGGGTCGTAGCCCTTCTTGGCCAGCAGCTTCTTGGAATCGCCACTGAGCTCGATGCCCATGTCGCGGTCCTTGAGCCGCTCGTCCACCTTGTCGATCATGAGGTCGACGATCTGGATGATGTCTTCCTCGCTGAGCTGGTGGAAGACGACCGTGTCGTCGACGCGGTTGAGGAACTCGGGCCGGAAGTGCTGCTTGAGCTCCTCGTTGACCTTCGCCTTCATCCGCTCGTAGCCGGTCTTCACATCGCCCTGGGCGGCGAAGCCCAGGTTGAAGCCCTTGGAGATGTCCCGGGTGCCGAGGTTGGTGGTCATGATGATGACCGTGTTCTTGAAGTCCACGACCCGGCCCTGGGAGTCGGTCAGGCGACCGTCCTCCAGGATCTGCAGCAGCGAGTTGAAGATGTCCGGGTGGGCCTTCTCGACCTCGTCGAAGAGGACCACGGAGAACGGCTTGCGGCGCACCTTCTCGGTGAGCTGGCCGCCCTCCTCGTAGCCCACGTATCCGGGCGGGGAGCCGAAGAGCCGCGAGACGGTGTGCTTCTCGCTGAACTCCGACATGTCGAGCGAGATCATCGCGTCCTCGTCGCCGAACAGGAATTCGGCGAGGGTCTTGCTGAGCTCGGTCTTACCGACACCGGACGGGCCCGCGAAGATGAACGATCCACCGGGGCGCTTGGGGTCCTTCAGACCCGCACGCGTGCGCCGGATGGCCTGGGAGAGCGCCTTGATGGCGTCCTTCTGGCCGATGACGCGCTTGTGCAGCTCGTCCTCCATGCGCAGCAGGCGGGAGGACTCCTCCTCGGTGAGCTTGAAGACCGGGATGCCCGTGGCCGTGGCCAGGACCTCGGCGATCAGCTCCTCGTCCACCTCGGCGACGACGTCCATGTCGCCGGCCTTCCACTCCTTCTCGCGCTTCGCCTTGGCGGCCAGGAGCTGCTTCTCCTTGTCGCGCAGGCCCGCGGCCATCTCGAAGTCCTGCGAGTCGATCGCGGACTCCTTCTCCCGGCGCACATCGGCGATCTTCTCGTCGAATTCGCGCAGGTCCGGCGGTGCGGTCATGCGGCGGATGCGCATCCGGGAGCCGGCCTCGTCGATCAGGTCGATCGCCTTGTCCGGCAGGAAGCGGTCCGAGATGTAGCGGTCGGCCAGGGTGGCGGCCGCGACCAGGGCGGAGTCCGTGATGGAGACGCGGTGGTGCGCCTCGTAGCGGTCCCGCAGGCCCTTGAGGATCTCGATGGTGTGCGGCAGCGACGGCTCGGCGACCTGGATGGGCTGGAAGCGGCGCTCCAGGGCCGCGTCCTTCTCCAGGTACTTGCGGTACTCGTCGAGCGTGGTCGCGCCGATGGTCTGCAGCTCGCCGCGGGCCAGCATGGGCTTGAGGATGCTCGCGGCGTCGATCGCGCCCTCGGCGGCACCCGCACCCACCAGGGTGTGGAGCTCGTCGATGAACAGGATGATGTCGCCGCGGGTTCGGATCTCCTTGAGCACCTTCTTCAGGCGCTCCTCGAAGTCACCGCGGTAGCGGGAACCCGCGACCAGGGCGCCCAGGTCGAGGGTGTAGAGGTGCTTGTCCTTGAGGGTTTCGGGCACCTCGCCCTTGACGATGGCCTGGGCCAGGCCCTCGACGACCGCCGTCTTGCCGACGCCGGGCTCGCCGATGAGGACCGGGTTGTTCTTGGTGCGGCGCGAGAGCACCTGCATGACCCGCTCGATCTCCTTCTCGCGCCCGATGACCGGGTCGAGCTTGGATTCGCGGGCGGCCTGGGTGAGGTTGCGGCCGAACTGGTCCAGGACGAGCGAGGTGGAGGGGGTGCCCTCCGCCGGGCCGCCGGCCGTGGCGGCTTCCTTGCCCTGGTAGCCGGAGAGCAGCTGGATGACCTGCTGCCGGACCCGGTTCAGATCGGCGCCCAGCTTCACCAGGACCTGGGCTGCGACGCCCTCGCCCTCGCGGATCAGGCCGAGCAGGATGTGCTCCGTGCCGATGTAGTTGTGGCCGAGCTGAAGGGCCTCGCGGAGCGAAAGCTCCAGGACCTTCTTTGCACGGGGGGTGAAGGGAATATGACCGGACGGGGCCTGCTGGCCCTGGCCGATGATCTCCTCCACCTGCTGGCGGACCGCCTCGAGCGAAATCCCGAGGCTCTCCAGGGCCTTAGCGGCGACACCCTCACCCTCGTGGATCAGGCCCAGGAGGATGTGCTCGGTGCCGATGTAGTTGTGGTTGAGCATCCGGGCTTCTTCCTGAGCCAGGACGACAACCCGCCGCGCGCGGTCGGTGAACCTCTCGAACATCGTTAATCGCTCCTCAGAGCGGTCAGGCAGTAAGGGGGCGCTCCCCTCTCTGTCCTTCCGCAGCTTAGTCCCGCAAGCGGGGACCGCTCATTCCAACTGCCGACACCCGTCCGGATCACCCCCGCTCTTGCGAGGAAGGCAGCGCTGCCCCCTTTCCCCGAACAGCCGACAACAGCTCCAACCCGATGGTGCGAGACGATGTTCCCGCAGGCCAGGCATCTACGCTCGCCGCCACTACGCCCATGGCGAACGCGATCGCTTCCCGGCCCGTGGACCGCCCCTCCCACTAGGCATGTCTTACCCGCATGGGCTGACACTCCATGCGGCGCGAGCGGGTTCCCTCCGCTACGGGCGAACAACCTTGCGCCCGTTCACCACTCCTGTAGACCCCTTGGCCGATACGGAGCGCATCCCCGTCGCGACATTGCGCAATCGGGGGCGTGCGTCACTGTGCGTGACCTCACGTAACTTTCGTAGATGGGCGCAGTTGCTCCGGGCATGGCCCTCACGACCCGGGACATCCCCGTCCCGGACACCACTGTCCCGGACATCCGTGCCCTGGAGATCCCGGCCGCGCCCGCCACGCCCGGCGCCCCGGGGGCGTGGGCTCAGTGGTACGAGAGCGGGCTGGGATGGCCGACGACCGGCAGCGATCCCGTCGAACTGCTCACGGGGGTGCGCTTCGACGTGCTGGAGCTGCCGGCCGACGCCGGTTTCGCCTTGCTGCGACGCGTACCGCGGACCGGTCCGGTCGCGGTGGAGGGCCCCAGAATGCGGCTATTGGTGGCCGCGGGCAGCGCCGACGAGCTGCCGGGGCTGCTCGACTGGCTGGAATGGGGCGAGGTCCCCCTCGATCTGACCGCGATCGGTGCGGGCGGCCGGATCATCGCGCCTTGTCCCCCCTCCCGGCCGTTTGGGACGGCACTCGGGGAGCCGATCCCGCAGGAGGCCGCCGTATGGCTGCGACCTCCCGAGCCGGGGAGTGAGGTGGAGCCGATGCTGCCGGTGGCAGGGTTCGGGGGCGATGGGGACGCCCCCGATCTCGTACGGCTCGTGGGTGCGGCGGCCACTGAGTGCCACCGTGCCCGGTTGTTGCGCGGTCGGCTCTTGCCGGGACAGCGGGGAGCCCGGCGAGCCGGATAAGCCTGAGAAGGTGACGCGCTCAGGCGTTCGCCTTCTCGTACGCCTCACGCACAGTCGCCGGAACACGCCCGCGGTCGTTGACCTCGTAGCCGTTCTCCTTGGCCCAGGCGCGAATCTTCGCGGTGTCCTGGCTGCCACCGGTCGTCGCACGCGCCGCCGCCTTGCCGCGAGCAGCGGCCGCGCGGCCACCGGTGCGACGGCCGCCCTTGGTGTAGGGCTCCAGGGCGTCACGGAGCTTGTCCGCGTTGTCCGTGGTGAGGTCGATCTCGTAGCTCTTGCCGTCCAGTGCGAACGTCACAGTCTCGTCCGCCTCGCCGCCGTCGATGTCGTCGACAAGAAGGACCTGAACCTTCTGTGCCATGGGGTTCCTTTCAGAGAAACCGGGGAGCTCGGGCCGCAGCGTTAGGCGCTGATGTCCCCACCCCCCAGGTAATTACACTACGGGAGAATAGGAAACCGCTTTTCCGGGAAAAACACAAACCCCCGGGGAAGGTTCGATCGATGGACCGCACGGGAACCATCTGTTCCGGAGCTATGTGATAGGGGAGCGATTCGGACATAGGGACCGCGATCACAGTTGCAGAAGCATCCGGCTGTTGCCAAGGGTGTTCGGCTTCACCCGTTCGAGACCAAGGAACTCCGCGACGCCCTCGTCATAGGAACGCAGCAGCTCGCTGTAGACATCACCGTCGACCGGCGTCTCGCCGATCTCCACGAAGCCGTGCCTGGTGAAGAAGTCGACTTCGAAGGTGAGGCAGAAAATGCGCCGTACGCCGAGCCAGCGCGCCGTTTGCAACAGCTTGTCGAGCACCAGGTGGCCTACACCACTGCCCTTCACGGCGCGATCCACGGCGAGAGTGCGAACCTCCGCGAGGTCTTCCCACATGACATGCAGTGCGCCGCAGCCAATGACCTCCGCGTCGCCGTCCCGCTCCGCCACCCAGAACTCCTGGATGTCCTCGTAAAGCGTCACCGTCGCTTTGTCGAGGAGGATGCGATCGGCCACGTAGCTGTCGATGAGGCGGCGTACGGCCGGCACATCAGAGGTCCGGGCACGTCTGACGGTGACTGCTTTAGATTGAGCCAAGGACATGCTCGGACGCTATCGCCGGTGTCATCGCCGTGACTCACCGGGGCTCTCACCGGGCTCTTCGAGTTGAACGACGCGCATCGCATCTCGCAGCGCATCTCGCTGCTCTTCGGACATCATCCCGAAGAACGCGACGAGGGCTGCGGCCGGGTTGTCACTCGCGGACCATGCCTCGTTCATCAGTGCGGCCGAGTAGGCGGCACGAGTGGAGACCGCGGCATATCGATAGGCGCGCCCTTGCACCTCACGGCGCAGCCAGCCCTTCTGATGGAGGTTGTCCATTACGGTCATGACCGTCGTGTAGGCGATCGAGCGTTCCTGTTGAAGGTCTTCCAGGACTTCCCGGACCGTGACCGGGCGGTTCCACTTCCACACCCGCGTCATGACCGCGTCTTCGAGATCTCCCAATGGCCGAGGCACACGTGAATAATAGTGGGAGATGTCTCGAATGTCGGGTTCATGCGCGCGAAAAAGGGCGCACATCCCGAGACGATGTCATCCCGGGACGTGCGACCCCAGACACCCAGAGGCTTCGGGCGGATCAGGAAGCGCTGGACCGCGCCTGCTGCTCGGCCTCGGCGCGGGCGATCGCCGCGTCCACCGCGGCGTCTTCCTTGGCCTTGTTGGCACCGCCCTGGCTCTTCACGATCGTCACAATCAGCGCGGTGAAGGCCACGGCCATCACCACGGGCGGGACCAGCGCGGAGATGTAATCCATGGCTGTCGCTCCTTCTGGCTCGACGAGCTGACTCGAGCCGACTCGAGACCTCCAGATTACAAAGTGCCCCGGCCCCGGCTCAGGCCGGGACCCGCCCGAGCCGGGAGTCGCCTTCCGGCGGCTGGGCCGGGCGGCGGCGCTTGGGCGGGAAGACCTCCGCCGGGGTGGGCACCGGACGGCCCGGGCGCGGCGCCCTGCGGCCCGGCTCGGCGCGCCCCGGTTCACCACGCCCCGGTTCACCACGCTTGGGTTCGCCGCGCGTCGGCTCGGCACGCTTGGGTTCGCCTTTCTTGGGTTCGCCTTTGCTGGGTTCGGCTTTCTTGGGTTCGCTCTGTTCGGGCTCGCCCTTTGCCGGTTCGCTTTGCTTCGGCTCGCCCTGCTTGGGCTTCTCGCGCTCGGGGTCGGACCGCTTGGGGTCGGACGGCTTGGGGGCGGACGGCTTGGCGGCGGCTTGTTTCTGCTCCTCGCGCTTCGGCTCCTCGCGATTGGGATCGGCCAGCACGGGATCTGCCGACTTGGGGGCGGCGCGCTTGCGCCCGGCTTGTTTCGGCTCGCCCTGTGCCGGCCCGCCTTGCCCGGGCTCCTCGTGGCCGGGCTCCTCCTGACCGCCGCGGTCGAGGGCGGACGGCTTCCTGCGCGGCTCGCGGCCGGGTTCGCCGTTCTTCTGCGCCACCCGGGTGCCGCCCGCGGGGGCCCCGCCGGGCAGCACCCTCAGCCGGACCGCCGGGGATCGGCCCTCGCGGGCCCGCAGGGCCCCCGCCGCGCGCTCCGCGAGCCGGGTCCGTACGCCCCGCTCGGCAAGCCGCTCACAGTGGCGCAGCAGGGCGCGACGGCGCTCGGCCTCGCCGGTCCCAGCGGCGGACCGGCACAGCTGGCGCAGCGCCGCCAGGTCCTCCGGAAGCGGCTCGTAGCCGGCCGCCAGGACGCCTTCGAGCTGATCGAGATAGCCGACGGCGGCGCCGGGGAGGGCGGCGCGGTAGCGGGCGAGCTCGTCGAGCAGAAAGGCTCGCAGCCGCCCGCCCTCGCGGACCGCTTCGTCCACGGCCTCGGCGAGGCGGAGGCAGTCCTGGACCTCCTCCGTCCGGTCCGGGCCCCCGTGGCCGGGGGAGAGTGTGACGGGATGGGGCTGGAGGGCGATGGCGAGGGCGCGTCGGAGCACACGCAGCTCATCCGCACTGAACGCCATTCCGCCGCGGGATCCATATGGCGTGGGCATGGGCCGACTTTAAGTGCTAAGCGGACAAAATTCGCTGAGCGCGGGGCGGTGCGGCGCGTTGCGGAAAGCTGCGATGCGTTACGGAATGGGATGGCCCGCGCGGCAGGCGCGGGAGGGTGCCTACGGGGCGCCGGAAGGCGCCGCGGGCGCGACCGCTCCGGCCGGTCCGCCCGGACCGACGGCCCGGCAGACGGGCGAGCAGCAGGCACGGCAGGACAGCCCGCCTGGCAGGACGGCGAACCGCAGGCGCGGCAGACACGGTCCGAGGACGGCGAGCGGCAGCCACGGCCGAACGACGGCCCGGCGGACGGCGGCCGCGCACCAACAGCAGGCGCAGGCGCCACAACCGGCCCGGCAGGCACAGCAGGCACGGACCGAGGACGGCCGGCGCGGGCGAACGGCGGCCCGGCGCCGCGCACCAACCGCAGGCGCAGGCGCCACATCGGGCATAGCGGGGGCAGGCTGCGCAGGTGGCCCTCTCGCGGCGGCGCCCCCGGCCGTGGGCGCTCGCGGGGCGAGCGGGCTACGGCCGGGGGCGTCGGGGAGAGGGGTGCCGGGGGCGTCAGACGCGGGTCGCCCGGCGGCGGCGGGTGATGACGACCGCGGCGCCGCCCAGCGCGAGCGCGGCCGCGGCGCCGCCTGCCATCAGGCCGATGCCGCCCGCGCCGGTCAGGGCCATCGTGCCGCCGGTGGAGCCGCTGTCGTCGGAGGAGCCGCCGCTCGTGGCACCGTCACCGGAGCCGCCGGAGCCGGACGTGGCGCCGTCCTGTGACCCGGAGCCGCCGGTCGAGTCGGCCGAATCGTCGCCGCCGGTGGAGGACCCATCGGAGCCGTCGGACCCGTCGGAGTCGTCGGAGCCGCCGGCCGCGCCCTTGAAGGTGATCTTCGCGGTGTCGTTGGCGGAGTTCGGGTCATTGGTGCTGAAGCCCGCCGGGCCGGGGACCAGCTTGACGGTGCCGGTGGCGTTCTTGTCGGCGTCCTTGGCGATCTTCACGCCGATGCCGTACGTCTGGCCCTCGCCGGGCAGTTCGGTCGAGGCCTCGGGGCACAGATAGCGGCGGTGGCCCGGCTCGAACTTCTTGGTCTCGGTCTCGCTCACATACGTCAGGCACTCACCACTGGTGTCCTGGTCCGGCTCTTCGTCGATGTGGTTGGTGAGCCCGGTGACACCCTCGGGCAGGGTGATGTCGGCGTACAGGATCGGCTTGCGGTCCTGGCGGTACGCGGCCGCCGGGCCGTCGTTGGTCAGCCCGAACTTCAGCCCGCCCGTGGTGCCGTTGCCGGCCTCCGGGTCGATGGCGCCGCCCACGGCGCGGAAGTCGGCGCGGTTGTCGGTACGGAGGGAGACGCTGCTCTTGCCGTCGGTCTCGAAGTCGCCGCCGGAGGCGGCGGTGAAGGCGATCGGGGACCCGGTGCCAGGAGTGCCGTTCGGGTTCTCCTCGCTGCCCGCCGGGACGGCCTGGACCTCGTAGTCGATCCAGGGGGCCAGGGCGGCCTTGGTGATCTTTACGGTCAGCGGGGTGCTGAGCTTCGCGGACTGGCCCGGTTCGATGGCCGTGTCGATGGAGCAGTAGACGCGCGCGGAGTCGTCCCATTCGGAGCCGAAGCGACAGTTCTTCGGCTTGTTCGTGAATTCGATGCCCGGGACGCCGCTCAGCTCGATATTGACGCGCTCGGCCGGCAGATCCCCGGTGTTCCGCACCGTCAGGGGCAGGTCCACCGTGGAACCGGTCTTGAGGCCGTCGCGGTCGGGCAGCTTGCCCACGACCAGTTGGGGCGAGCCGACGACGACCTTGGAAGAGCTCTTGTCCCCGGTCGCGCCGTCGGCCGTCACCTCGTAGGAGATGGTGCCGGAGGCGCCGGGCTCGGCGGCGGAGTCGGCGGTGAGGGTGAACGGCTCCCAGGGGCCGTGGAGGTTGCCGTTGTCGAGGCAGGTGACGACCGCGCCGGAGGCGGTGCACTGCTCGTTTTTCGCCTTGATGGTCGCGACGCCTTCGAGGCCGCTGGCGTCGATGACCATTTTGGCGTTCTTGGGAAGGGGGAATTCGGCCCCGCCGTCGTAGAACGAATACCCCACGGGCGGGGCGACGGCATCCTGCCCGTCGGCCGCCGAGGGCAGGGCGATCTGCTGGGGAGCGGTGATCTTGGCCCAGGGCTGGGTCGGCTCGTCCTCCGCGTATGCGGCGGGCACGCCGACGGCCGTCCCCAGCGCGATCACCGCCCCGGCGGCCGCCGCGTGAATCGTCTTCCCCTTATGCCACATACGTCCCACGCCCATCTCGCGTTTACCCAACTATCTGCCGCTCGCCAGACAGTTCAGCTGACCGGATGGTTGCCCTCCGGTGAACGGGAAGTTGTGAGCACGGGTAGGAGAGGGAAAGCGGGGTCAGCCCCGCGAGACGTTGCGCTCGTACACCAGGCGCAGGCCGATCAGGGTCAGCCACGGCTCGTGCTCGTCGATGACCGAGGACTCGCCCAGCACCATGGGGGCCAGGCCCCCGGTGGCGATGACCGTCACGTCCTCGGGGTCGTCGGCCAGTTCGCGCGCCATCCGCCGGACCACGCCGTCGACCTGGCCGGCGAACCCGTACAGGATGCCGGCCTGCATCGCCTCGACCGTGTTCTTGCCGATGACGCTGCGCGGCCGGGCCAGCTCGATCTTGCGCAGCTGCGCACCGCGCACACCAAGCGCCTCGACCGAGATCTCGATGCCCGGCGCGATCACCCCGCCCACGTACTCGCCGCGCGCGCTGACCGCGTCGAAGGTCGTCGCCGTGCCGAAGTCGACGACCACGCACGGGCCCTCGTACAGCTCGACGGCCGCCAGGGCGTTGATGATCCGGTCGGCGCCGACCTCCTTCGGGTTGTCCATCAGGATCGGCACACCGGTCTTCACCCCCGGCTCGACCAGGACGGAGGGCACATCCCCGTAGTAGCGGCGGGTCACCTCGCGCAGTTCGTGCAGTACGGAGGGGACGGTGGAGCAGATGGAGATGCCCTCGATGCCGTCGCCCAGCTCCTCGCCGAGCAGCGGGTGCATGCCCATCAGACCCTGCAGGATGACGGCCAGCTCGTCGGCGGTGCGGCGGGCGTCCGTGGAGATCCGCCAGTGTTCGACGATCTCGTCGCCGTCGAACAGGCCCAGCACGGTGTGGGTGTTTCCCACATCGATGGTCAGCAGCATCGTCAGTTCGCCTCGGCCTCGCGCAGGTCCAGGCCGATGTCGAGGATCGGGGAGGAGTGGGTGAGCGCGCCGACCGCGAGATAGTCGACGCCCGTCTCGCCGTACGCCCGCGCGTTCGCCAGTGTGAGGCGGCCCGAGGACTCCAGGGTGGCGCGGCCCGCGACCAGCTCGACGGCCTGCCGGGTCTGCTCCAGGGTGAAGTTGTCGAGCAGGATCAGATCCGCGCCCGCGTCGAGCACCGGCGGAATCTGGTCCAGGGTGTCGACCTCCACCTCCACGTCCACGTCCGGGAACTCGGCGCGCACGGCCTTGAACGCCTGCGCCACGCCGCCCGCCGCGACCACGTGGTTGTCCTTGACGAGGGCCGCGTCCGACAGCGACATACGGTGGTTGACGCCGCCGCCGCAGCGCACCGCGTACTTCTCCAGCACACGCAGCCCCGGGGTGGTCTTACGGGTGTCGCGGACCTTCGCCGTGGTGCCCTCCAGGGCATCCGCCCAGGCGCGGGTCGCGGTGGCGATACCGGACAGCCGGCACAGCAGGTTGAGCGCGCTGCGCTCGGCGGTGAGCAGATCGCGGGTGCGGGTGCGGACCGAGAGCAGCCGCTGGCCGGCCGCGACCTGGTCGCCGTCCTCGACATGCCGCTCGACCTCGAACTCGTCGGTGCAGACGATGGACAGCACCGCCTCGGCGACGCGCAGCCCCGCGACGATGCCCGCCTCGCGGGCGGTGAAGTCGCCGGTGGCCATGGCGTCCTCGGGGATGGTGGCCACGGTCGTCACATCCACGCCGTGGTCGAGGTCTTCCTCGATCGCCATATGCGCGATGTCCTCGACCTTGACGGGGTCGAGCCCGGCGTCGGCCAGGAGCTGGGCGAGGTCGGGGTCCAGACCGCACTCCATCGGGTCGAGGTCGTACGCCTCGTCGTCGGCGCCACAGCCGCACGCGTCACCGCAGCCGGGGCCCCCGCCGGGGAGGCCGATCTGCAGCAGAGGGAGGGCCACTGGCTGTGGGCGGTCGTCGGGAGTGCTGCTCACGGGTGGGACTCCGTCTTCGTTCGGGGGGTGGTGAGTGGGGCGGATGCCTCGGTCGCGGGGAACGCCTCCGAGTCCGTCGTACGGACGTCCAGCGTGTCGCCGGGGCCCAGGGTGACCAGGAGGTGCCGGCGCCAGACCGGGTCGTCCCGGCCGGGGCGGTCCTCGCGCCAGTGGCAGCCGCGGGTCTCCTCGCGGCGGAGGGCGGCGGCCACCAGGACGCGGGCCACGAGGAGGAGGTTGGTCGCCTCCCAGGTGTCGACCCCCGGCTCGGCGGTCTTGCCGTCGCGGCGCAGCGTCTCGGCGGCCTCGTCGTGGACCCGCTCCAACTGGGCGGCGGCGCGGGCCAGGCTCTCGGCGGACCGGAGCACCCCGGCCCCGGCGGTCATGATCCGCTGGATGCTGTACCGGGCCTCGGGCGGCAGCAGCGGCCCCTCGCCGGTGGCAAGCCCGGCGGCGGCCTGCAGAGTTTGCCGCGCCTGCGAGGTCGGGGCGGAGGTGATCGGCGAGGTGATGTCCTCGGCGATGCGCTCCGCGAAGACCAGGCCCTCCAGGAGGGAGTTGGACGCGAGCCGGTTCGCGCCGTGGACGCCGGTGCAGGCGACCTCGCCGCACGCGTACAGCCCGGGGACCGTGGTGCGGCCGCTCAGGTCGGTGCGTACGCCGCCGCTCGCGTAGTGGGCGGCGGGCGCCACGGGGATGGGCTCGGTGACCGGGTCGATGCCGTGGGCGCGGCAGGCGGCGAGGATGGTTGGGAAACGGTGCTCCCACATCCGCGCGCCGAAGTGGCGGGCGTCCAGGTACATGTGCTCGGCGCTCTGCTCGAGCATGCGCCGCAGGATGCCCTTGGCCACGATGTCGCGGGGCGCCAGCTCGGCCAGTTCGTGCTGCCCCTGCATGAAGCGGACGCCGTCGGCGTCGACGAGATACGCGCCCTCGCCCCGCACCGCCTCCGAGACCAGCGGCTGCTGCCCCTCCGCCTCCGGGCCGAGCCACAGCACCGTGGGATGGAACTGCACGAACTCCAGGTCGGAGACCTCCCCCCCGGCGCGCAGCGCCAGGGCCACGCCGTCGCCGGTGGAGACGGCGGGGTTGGTGGTGGCGGAGAACACCTGGCCCATGCCGCCGGTCGCGAGGACCACCGCGCCCGCGCGCACCGCGCCGACGCCGTCCCGCTGGCCCTCGCCCATGACGTGCAGGGTGACTCCGGCCGCGCGGCCGGAGGCGTCCTTGAGCAGGTCGAGCACCAGCGCGTTCTCCACGGTCTCGATGCCGGCGGCGCGCACCGCCTCGACCAGCGCCCGGGAGATCTCCGCGCCGGTCGCGTCGCCGCCCGCGTGCGCGATACGGCGGCGGTGGTGGCCGCCCTCGCGGGTCAGCAGGATCTCGCCGGTGTCGTCGTCGGCGTCGAACCGGGCGCCGGTGCCGATCAGCCGGCGTACGGCGTCGGGGCCCTCGGTGACCAGCGTGCGTACGGCCGTCTCGTCGCAGAGCCCGGCGCCGGCGACCAGGGTGTCGTCGAGGTGCTGCTCGGGGGTGTCCCCCTCGCCGAGGGCGGCGGCTATGCCGCCCTGGGCCCAGCGCGTGGAGCCGTCGTCGAGGCGGGCCTTGGTGACGACGGTGACCTTCGCTCCGGCGGCGGCACAGCGCAGCGCGACGGTCAGACCGGCGACGCCCGAGCCGACGACCACGACGTCGGCCTCGATGGCCCAACCGGGGGCCGGGGCACGCAGGGCCGCGCCGACGGCTGTCGGCTTGCTCTCTTGGATCATCATGCGGCTCCGAACCACAGGCGGACGTTGTCTATCAGGCGCGTGCTGCCGACCTTGGCGGCGACGGCGAGGACGGCCTCGCCGCTGTGGTCGTCGGGGACCTCGGCGAAGTCCAAGGGGTCGACGAGCGCCAGATAGTCGAGGTCGAGGGGTGGTTGGAGGGAGGCCGCCTCGTCGAGCACCGCGCGCGCGGCGGACCGGACCGCCGCCACGTCGCGCCCCGCATCCCGCCCAGCGTCACGGCCCGCATCCCGCCCAGCGTCACGGCCCGCGAACAGCGCGCGGGACAGGGCCAGGGCGGTGGTCCGCTCCTGCGCCGACAGGTAGCGGTTACGGCTGGAGAGCGCGAGGCCGTCGATCTCCCTGACCGTCGGAGCGCCGACGATCTCGACGGGGAAGTCCAGATCGAGCACCATACGGCGGATCACGGCCAGTTGCTGGGCGTCCTTCTCGCCGAAGAAGGCGACGTCGGGGCGGGTGAGGTGGAGCAGCTTGGCCACGACGGTGAGCACCCCGTCGAAGTGCCCGGGCCGCGAGGCGCCCTCGTACCGCTCCCCCATGGCACCGGCGGTCATCCGCACCCGCGGCTCACCGCCCCCGTACACCTCCTCGACCGGCGGCGCGAAGACGATGTCCGCGCCGGCGGCGGCCGCGACCTCGAGGTCGGCGTCGAGCGTGCGCGGATAGCGGTCCAGGTCCTCGCCCGCGCCGAACTGCAGGGGGTTGACGAAGACGGTGACCGTCACGATGCCCTTGGCTCCGACCCGGGCGCGGGCCGCGCGTATGAGGGAGGCGTGTCCTTCGTGGAGCGCGCCCATGGTCATGACGACGGCGACGCGCCCCGGGGTGGCGAACTGCGCCAGGGCGGCGTCGAAGTCGGCCCGGGTGGTGAACAGCTCGACGTCCGGCTCTCCGGGGACGGCCTTGCGCCACAGCTTCGGGCTCATGCTCCCGTCCCTCCCCCCAGGCCGGGGACGTCGGAGACGTCCGAGAGGACGCCCAGCAGGTCCTCGGCGAGCTCGGGCTTGAGCAGCCCGGCGGCGAGCGCGCGGTCCGCGGTCGAACGGGCCATCGCGAGGTAGCCGGGGACGGCCTGGGGCGCATGGCGGTGCAGCTCGGCGACATGGGCGGCGACGGTGCCGGCGTCGCCGCGCGCGACCGGACCGGTCAGCGCGGCGTCGCCGCTGCGCAGCGCGTTGTCCAAGGCGGCGCCCAGCAGCGGGCCGAGCATCCGGTCGGGGGTGCCGACCCCGGCGGCGCGCAGCAGGTCCATGGCCTGGGCGACCAGGGTGACCAGGTGGTTGGAGCCGATGGCGAGGGCGGCGTGGTAGAGCGGCCGGGCCTCCTCGGCGATCCACTCGGGCTCGCCGCCCATCTCGATGACCAGCGCCTCGGCCGCCATCCGCAGCTCTTCGGGCGCGGTGACGCCGAACGAGCAGCCCGCGAGCCGCTGGACGTCGACGGGCGTGCCGGTGAAGGTCATGACGGGGTGCAGCGCGAGCGGCAGCGCCCCGGCGCGCAGGGCGGGGTCGAGCACGGATGTGCCGTACCGCCCGGAGGTGTGCACAAGCAGCTGCCCGGGGCGCACCGCGCCGGTCTCGGCGAGGCCGCTGACCAGGTCGGGCAGCGCGTCGTCGGGGACGGTCAGCAGGACCAGCTCGGCCCGCGCCAGCACCTCGGCGGGCGGGACGATCGGGACCTCGGGGAGCAGCGCGGCGGCCCGGCGCACGGAGGCGTCGGAGACGCCGGACGCGGCGACCGGGCGGTGCCCTGCGAGCCGCAGCGAGGCGGCGAGGGCGGGGCCGACGCGACCGGCGCCGACGACCCCGACGGTGAGCCGGGCAGGGCGGTCCTGCGGCTCGGGAAGTGGATGTGCGTTCACTCGACGACGGCCTTCCGTTCCAGTCCTCAGGGGGTACCGGACGATTCCCCGCCATGCTACGCGAGTGCTTCCAGATGCTCCGGTCCTGTCCCCAGGGCTGTGGAAAACCCTGTGGCCCGCCCGAGCGCGGGTACGACATGCTCGGCCCATGGCAGACGGAACGGCGCGGCCGGGGGAACCAGAGCAGCCGGAACCGGACCTGCGGGCCCGCAGGCTCGCGGCCTGGCGCGGCTCGACGCGGAAGCTGACCAGCCTCGCGGTCGGTGAGCGGATCGGCGAGCGGCTGGCCCGGCTGACGGCCGACGCCGCCGGGTCGTACGACCTGGACGACTGGGTGGACTTCTACGGGGACGGGGTCGTCGAGGAGCTGGAGCGGCGCGTCGCCGAGCTGCTCGGCACGGAGGCCGCGGCCTTCTTCCCCACCGGCACCATGGCCCAGCAGATCGCGCTGCGCTGCTGGGCGGGGCGCACCGGCAATCCGGCCGTGGCCGTGCATCCGCTCTCGCATCTGGAGGTGCATGAGCGCGATGCCTATCTGACGGTGAGCGGGCTGCGCGCGGTACACCCGACGAGCGAGCCGCGGCTGCCCACGGCCGACGAGGTCCGGGAGCTGGACGAGCCCTTCGGGACGCTCGCCCTGGAGCTTCCGCTGCGCGACGCGGGCTTCGCGCTGCCCACCTGGGACGAGCTGACCGCCGTGGTGGAGGCCGCGCGGGAGCGGGAGGCGGTGGTCCACTTCGACGGGGCGAGACTGTGGGAGTGCACCGCGCACTTCGGGCGCGAGCTGTCGGAGATCGCCGCCCTCGCGGACTCGGTGTATGTGTCGTTCTACAAGTCGCTGGACGGCATTTCAGGGGCCGCGCTGGCCGGGCCCGAGGCGCTGGTGGCGGAGGCGAAGGCGTGGCGGCACCGGTACGGCGGGCAGGTGTTCCAGCAGTGGCCCGCGGCGCTGGCCGCACTGGCCGGTCTGGACCGCGAGCTGCCCCGGCTGCCGTCGTACGTGGCGCACGCCCAGGTCGTGGCGCGGGCGCTGGACGAGGCGTTCAGGTCCGCCGGGGTGGCCTGGTTCCGGGTGCATCCGCACCAGCCGCACACCCATCGGTTCCAGGTGTGGCTGCCGTATCCGGCCGCTGACCTGGACGAGGCAGGGCTGCGGCTGGCGGAGGAGACGCGGACGACGCTGTTCGGCCGGTGGTGGGAGTCGGGGCCGCCTGGCCTGGCCATGACCGAGGTGACGGTCGCCTCATCCGCACTGGAGTGGACGGCGGACGATGTCGCAGCCGCCGTCGCCGCCTTCCTCAAGCGGCTTCCGGAGGGCGACCGGGCGGTCGGCTGAGCCGGTCGCCGCCGCGCCCGTCGCCGGGCGCCGGGCGAAGAGGGCGGCCAGCCGGGCGCGTACGACCTGCCGGGTGCGTACGGTCAGCCGGGCCGCCCGGCTCCCCCGCGCCGGGCGCTCCTCGGCCACCGCGCGGAAGCCGCCGTACCGGCTCAGCTCCCGGATGGTGCGCCAGTCGCCGGGGCGGGGCGCGGGCGGGGCGGGTTCGCCGCGCTGGGCGGCGCGGTACAGGTCCAGTGCGTACTGCTCGGTGAGGCTCATGGCACGAGGCTGCGCCCGCCCCCGGCCGCCGGTCGTTCCGATTGACGATGGCAGTCAAATGAGGTCGAAGGCCGTCGGCGCGGACCGCACCATAGGAGCCATGGCCAGCGTCATCGACATCACCGGGCTGCCGCCCGAACGCATCGTCTTCACCCCCTCCCCGCTCGCCGAGCTGGGCGCCGCGCTGCATGTGCTGTCCGAGCCCGGCCACCACCCGGGGCTGCACGGCTGGGCGACCGCCACGGCCGCGGGCCTCAAGCCCGACCTCGCCGACCGGCTCCACGAGGCGGACTTCCTGTGGCGCTCCTCCCGCTCCGATCTGCTGCTGCCCGCCGAGCCCGGGGCGACGCTCGCGGAGGAGCTGGACGCGCTGGACCGGATCGACGACGAGCGGTTCGTGGCGGCCGCCTTCGAGATCACCTGCTCCCTCACCTCGTACGCCCTTCCCTCGCCGTCGCCGCTGGTCGACGCGGGCGAGCGGGCGCGGGTACGAGAGCTGGCGGCGGCCCGCGGGCCGAAGCAGGCCGCGTTCGTCGACCGGATGCTGGAGGACCCGGACGGGCTGCGGGTCTGGCTGCGCCGTCTGCTGGAGGACTGCGACCAGGCGTTCTTCGCGGACACCTGGCAGCGGGTGCGGGGCCAGCTGGCCGCCGACGCCCGCCACAAGGGGGAGCTGCTGCGGCGCAAGGGACTTGAGGAGGCGCTGGCGGCGACATCGGCCGCGTTGTCCGTGGTGCCGGGCGAGGGCGGCGTACGGCGCATCCACGTGGACAAGCTCGCCGGGGGTGAGACGACGGCGGTCGGCCAGGGGCTGACCTTCGTTCCGACCGCCTTCGGCTGGCCGCATCTGCTCGTGCTGTACGCGCCCGGCTGGCCCCCGGTGATCCAGTACCCGGTCGCGGCCCCGGAGCTGCCGCAGCCCGCCGCGCTGGAGCTCGTCCAGCGCCGGGTGGACGCGCTGGCCCACCCGATGCGGATGCGCATGTGCCTCAGCCTCGCCCGAGGCCCGCACACCACCGGGGAACTGGCCGAGAGGTGCGGCATCAGCCCGCCGGAGGTCTCCCGCCACATCGCCGTCATGAAGAAGGCGGGGCTGCTGACCACCCGCCGCCGCGGCCGCTATGTGCTGCATCAGCTGGAGCTGACGGCGGTGGCGCGGCTGGGCAGCGACTTCCTGGAGAGCGTTCTGAGATAGCCGGAGAGCGTCCTGAGGCAGCGGGGCGCGGCAGGGAACCGGGGCTAGAGCCGGGAGCCGCCGCCCGGGCCCTGGGCGCGTACCAGCCCCGACTCGTACGCCATCACCACCACCTGAACCCGGTCGCGCAGCTCCAGCTTGGTGAGGATGCGGCCCACATGGGTCTTCACGGTCGCCTCGGAGAGCACCAGGCGCGCCGCTATCTCGCCGTTCGACAGCCCCTGCGCGACCAGCAGCATGACCTCGCGTTCGCGGTCGGTCAGCCGCTCCAGCTCGGGGCGGGCCGATCCCCCGGGGCCGGTGCCGCCGGCCGCGCCCGGCAGCATCGGCGCGAAGCGGTCCAGCAGCCGGCGGGTGGTGCTGGGGGCGACGACCGCGTCGCCGCTGTGCACGGCGCGGATGGCGGCGAGCAGTTCACCGGGCGGCACGTCCTTGAGCATGAAGCCGCCCGCTCCGGCCTTGAGCGCCGAGAACGCGTACTCGTCGAGGTCGAAGGTGGTCAGGATGAGCACCTTGGGCGCGCCCTCCTGCGCGCAGATGCGGCGGGTGGCCTCCACTCCGTCGAGCCTGGGCATCCGGACGTCCATGAGGACGACGTCCACCTCGGCGGTGCGCAGCACCTCCAGGGCCTCCGCGCCGTCGCCCGCCTCGGCGACGACCTCCATGTCGGGCTGGGCCGCGAGCACCATCCGGAAGCCGGTGCGCAGCAGCACTTGGTCGTCGACGAGCATGACGCGGATCGGCATCCGGTCGGGTCCCTTCCCTCAGCCCCTCAGAGAGCGTTTTCTCAGTGAGCGGGTCATGGTGTGCGTGGTGACACTACCGATCGGCGCTGGCCGGCAGTGATCGGCCCACGACCGATCAGCGGAGGCCATCAGCGGGGCCGGTCAGCACGGCCCATCAGCGGGGCCGCTCGGCCGACCGGCTGAGCGGCAGCAGCGCGCTGATGCGGAAGCCGCCGCCCGGCCGTGGGCCCGCATCGAGGGTGCCCCCCACCATGCCGACCCGCTCCCGCATCCCGATCAGGCCGTGCCCCTGGCCGTCCGCGCCGCCGTCCTCGTACATCTCCTGCCGCGCGCCCCGCCCGTCGTCCTCGACGAGGAGGCCGAGCCCGTCGTCGAAGTAGGTCAGGCGCACGCTGGCGCCCACGTCCGGGCCGCCGTGCTTACGGGTGTTGGTAAGCGCTTCCTGCACAATGCGGTAGGCGGTCAGCTCGACGCCGCTGGGCAGCGGGCGCGGACTGCCCACGATCTTGAAGTCCACCGGCAGCCCGGCGCCGCGCACCTGCTCCACGAGGTCGTCTATCTGCTCCACATCCGGCTGCGGGACGTAGTCGCTGTCGTCGCTGGGCGCCCCCGAGCGCAGCACGCCCAGCAGCCGCCGCATCTCGGCGAGCGCCTGGCGGCCGGTGCCGGAGATCGTCTCCAGCGCCTGCCGGGCCTGATCGGGGGCGGCGTCCATGACATACGCGGCGCCGTCGGCCTGGACCACCATCACCGACACGTTGTGCGCGACGACGTCGTGCAGCTCACGCGCGATCCGCGCCCGCTCGGCGGCCACCGCCACCTTGGCCTGCGCCTCGCGCTCCTTCTCCAGGCGCGCGGCGCGCTCCTCCAGCTGGGCGTAGTAGGCGCGGCGGGTGCGGATGGAGTCGCCGAGCACCCAGGCCAGGACGAACGGGATGGTGATGAAGACCGTGGCGATGGCCATGCCCCACCACGTCCGCTCCTCCGCCTCCGGGTGATCCGGGCCGGGCCAGCGGAGGGTGGCGACGATCGGCGCGGCCAGGGCCGCGATGAGCGCGAAGCGGGACGCCCAGCGCTTCCCCTCGGCCGCCACCGTGTAGACGAGGACCAGCATCGCGAAGTCGGCGGGGTTCTGCTCGACGTTCAGTACGACCTGGGCCACCCCGCACACCGTGACGAGGATCAGCATCTTCTCGGGCGCGCGTCGGCGCAGCGCGACGGCGGCGCACAGCGCGAGGACGATCGGCACGGCCGCGGCGCGCGGCACCGTGTGCATGGGCGCCTTGACCATCCACAGGAGCGAGAAACCGAAGAGGATGACGGCCCAGAAGCTGTCCACCCCTGTCGGGTGCCTGCGGAGGAAATCGTAGAGGCGCTGCACGTCACCCAGCGTAGGCATGGTGGATACGTCCGGGGGTCAGCCGGACGGGCGATCCGTGAGCCGCCGCCCTACGACCCAAGGTGGATACGGCTCCGCTTAGCGTAGGCGTGTGGCGAGCGAGACGCGGGAATGGCTGGGGTGGCGTGACGCCGCCGAACACGCCCTCTACGGACCGGAAGGTTTCTTTCGGCGTACGGAAGGACCGGCCGGGCATTTCCGTACATCGGTGCACGCCTCGCCCCGGTACGCGGCGGCTGTCGCCGAGCTGCTGGCGCGGGTGGACCGGGCGCTGGGCCACCCGGCCGAGCTGGCCTTGGTGGATGTGGGCGCGGGGCGGGGCGAGTTGCTGACCGGTGTGCTGGCGTGCGCGGCGGGGATGGCCGAGGGGCAGGGCTCCGGGCTGGTTGAGCGGCTGCGCCCGTACGCCGTGGAGCGGGCGCCGCGCCCGCCCGGCCTCGACCCCCGGATCACCTGGCTCGGGGACCTGGGTGAGCTGCCGCGCGACGGCCTCGACGGGCTCCTCTTCGCCAATGAATGGCTCGACAACGTCCCCGTCGACGTGGCGGAGACCGACGCGGACGGCGCTTGGCGCCGGGTCCTGGTCGCCCCCGAGGACGGCGCCGAACGGCTGGGCGAGCCGGTGGGCGGCGCGGACGCGGACTGGCTGGCGCGCTGGTGGCCGTCGGCGCGGGACCCGGGGGACGAGCCGGGGCTGCGGGCGGAGATCGGCCGGCCGCGGGACGAGGCGTGGGCGGAGGCGGTACGCGCCCTGCGGTCGGGACTCGCGGTCGCCGTGGACTACGCGCACGAGCGCGGGGCGCGGCCCCCGTTCGGGACGCTGACCGGCTTCCGCGAGGGGCGTGAGGTGCGGCCCGTACCGGACGGCTCCTGCGATCTGACCGCCCATGTGGCGCTCGACGCGTGCGCGGCGGCGGGCGAGGCGGCCCTGCGGGGAGCGGCGACCCTGCGGGGGATGGCGGATCCCACGCACGAGGATCACCCGCCCGCGGATCCCTCCCTCACCCCCGTCACCCTCCCCCAACGCGACGCGCTGCGCGCTCTCGGCGTCGAGGGGCGGCGGCCACCGCTGGCGCTGGCCGGCAGCGACCCGGCGGCGTACGTACGCGCGCTGAGCGCGGCGGGCGAGGCGGCGGAGCTGCTGGACCCGGCGGGGCTCGGGGGCTTCACCTGGCTGCTGCAGCCGACGGCCGCGGTGTGCGGCGGGCTGCTGGGGCCGGGGCGGGCCGATCCAGGCCAGGGCGCGTAGCGCCTCCGTTGAGGGTGGTGGTGGGCGACGGGTGGGCGGAGAAGCGGCGGCTGAGAGACTGGGCTCATGACGGAGACGACAGTCGGCATCGGCGGTGCCGCCGAGAGCACGGACATGGTGCTCAACATCGGCCCGCAGCACCCGTCCACCCACGGCGTGCTGCGGCTGCGCCTCGTCCTGGACGGGGAGCGGATCCAGAGCGCCGAGCCGGTGATCGGGTATATGCACCGCGGCGCGGAGAAGCTGTTCGAGGCGCGGGACTACCGCCAGATCATCATGCTCGCCAACCGCCACGACTGGCTGTCCGCCTTCTCCAACGAGCTGGGCGTCGTCCTCGCCGTCGAGCGGATGCTGGGCATGGAGGTGCCCGAGCGCGCCGTATGGACCCGCACCCTGCTGGCCGAGCTGAACCGGGTGCTCAACCACCTGATGTTCCTGGGGTCCTATCCCCTGGAGCTGGGCGGCATCACGCCGATCTTCTACGCGTTCCGCGAGCGCGAGGACCTTCAGCACGTCATGGAGGAGGTCTCCGGCGGCCGGATGCACTACATGTTCAACCGGGTGGGCGGCCTGAAGGAGGACCTTCCGGCGGGCTGGCTCGGCCGGGCCCGCCAGGCGGTGGCCGAGGTCCGCTCGCGCATGGACGTGTACGACCAGCTGGTGCTCGGCAACGAGATCTTCCGGGGGCGCACCCGCGGGGTGGGCGCGCTGGCGCGCGAGACGGTGCACGCCTACGGGGTCAGCGGACCCATCGCCCGCGCCTCGGGCGTCGACTTCGACCTGCGGCGCGACGAGCCGTATCTGGCGTACGGGGAGCTGCGCGACACTCTGAAGGTCGTCGTCCGCGACGAGGGCGACTGCCTGGCCCGCTTCGAATGCCTGCTGGAGCAGACCCACAACTCCCTGGACCTCGCGGACGCCTGTCTGGACCGGATCGCGGAGCTCCCGCCGGGTCCGATCAACCAGCGGCTGCCCAAGGTGCTCAAGGCGCCCGAGGGCCACACCTACGCCTGGACCGAGAACCCGCTCGGCCTCAACGGCTACTACCTCGTCTCGAAGGGCGAGAAGACGCCGTACCGGCTGAAGCTGCGGTCGGCGTCGTACAACAACATCCAGGCGCTGACCGAGCTGCTGCCGGGCACGCTGGTCGCCGATATGGTGGCCATTCTCGGCTCGCTCTTCTTCGTCGTCGGCGACATCGACAAATAGGCGATATCGACAAATAGTGGTACGAGAAGCCGACGGACCGTTACGGCGGCCCTAGGAGATCGCGCTGCGCAGCTTGGGCATCTCGATGTGCTCGGCCTCGTCGTGCTCGGTCAGGTCGATGACCTCGCCCACCGCGCCCTTCCCGGCCTCCTCCGCAAGCGTCTCCGCGCCGATCACATCGGCAAGGTCCTCGTCCGACGCCTCCGGGCGCTCGGCGGACTCGGCCGACTCCGCGGGCTCGGCGGGCTCGGCGGGCTCGGCGGACTCGACGGGCTCCGGCTCCCGCTTCTTGGGCTGCTTCTTCTGCGTACCGAAGTAGTCGAAACCGCCCTCCGCGCGGGAGGCGGCCCGGCGCGCCGCGGCGTAGGGCACCACCGCGGAGGCGGCCGTACGGGCGTGGGGCCGGGGCTCCCCGGCGCCGGACGCGGCGACAGCGGCCTGGTCCTCGCCCGACTGAGCCTCGCCCGACTGGTCCTCGACCAGCCGGTCCTGAACTGGTCGGTCCTCAACCAGCCGGTCGTCTGCCGCGCGTTCACCGTCCGCCCGCTCACCGTCCGCCCGCTCGCCCGGCTCACCCTCCGCGCGCTCTTCGGCGCGCGGCTGGCGCGGGACGCGCTCGCGCTCCTCGCGCTGCCTGCGCGCATTGCGCACCAGATGACGCAGCGCCTCGTCGGCCCGCGCGTACGCCTCGGCGGTCGGAGCGCCGGCCACGGGGTTGCCGGGGCCGGATGCCTCGTGGGCCGGGAGCTCGGGGGCCGACGGCTCGGACTCCAGCTCCCTGACCGGAGCCGCGGCCTCCAACGCCAGCCGGCGGCGGCCCTCCAGGGCCCTGGCCCGCTCCGTCTCGGCCGTGGCGTAGCGGCGCAGCAGCGAGGCGTGCTCGTTGCGCAGCCGGGCCAGTTCGGCGCGCTTGGCGCGCAGCTTGGCGTTGAGCGCGGTCTGCAGCTCGGCGGCCTTCTCGGCATCCGCTTCGAGTTCGGCGATCCGATCCTCGTACTTCAGCTCCTGCCGCGCGTTCTCGCTCGCGACCTCGGCGACCCGCCGCCCGGCGGAGCGGTCCCAACTGCGCATCAGGACGGCACCGACGACCGCGGCGGCTGCCGCGGTCGCCGCGAGCCCACGGATCACGACCGTATCGCCGACCAGCCAGGCACCGGAGGCGCACGCTATTGACGCGGCTGCGACCGACAAAGGGGGAAGTAGCCTGTGCAGAGGTGGGGATTGGCGGTGGCGTCCACGTGGCATGGCCCGAAACTTACCGTGCGGGCGGCTCCTATGGGGCCCCGCCCCGCCAAATTCCGCGTCCGATCCGCCTTCGGCCCGGCACTTCACTAGTCCTTCACGAGGCTAGTCCTTCACCAGTCCCTTCTCCTTCAGGTAGTCCTTGGCGACGTCAGACGCCTTGAGCCGCTCCGCGTCCACCTTCTTGTTGAGTTCGGTGAGATCGGCAGTGGTCAACACCTTGTTGAGCTTGTTGAGCGCCTTCGCGATCTTCTCCGAGCCCGCGGACTTCGCATTCACGACGGGCAGGACGTTGTCGGCATTCTGCAGTTTCTTGTCGTCCGCCAGCAGGACGAGTCCGAATTGATCAAGGGTGGCGTCCGTGGACGTGGTCAGCAGCATCTGGTCCTTGCCGTCCTTGACCGCCTGCTTGGCCTGGACGCTGCCGATATCCAGCGGGTCGATGCCGGTGATGTCTATCCCGTACGTCTTCTCCAGGCCGGGCTGGCAGAAGGGGCGCTTGGGGCATTCGTCGCCCGCCGCCAACTTGATCTTCTGCTTGGACTTTCCGAGGTCGGAGAGCGTCTTGAGGCTGTGCTCCGAAGCGAAGTCCTTGCGCACCGCGAAGGCGTTCTGGTCGACGGCCTCGCCGGGCTCGAGCGCCTTCAGTCCGCGGGGCTCGGCGAGTTCGCGGAGCACCTTCACCGTGGCGTCGACGTCCGAGGAGGCTACGGGCTTGGCTTTCGGCCCGTTCTTCTTCAGATTCAGATATTCGGCCATCGTTGCCGCGTACTCCGGCACGACATCGATCTCGCCCTTCTCCAGGGACGGTGCGTACAGTTCACGAGAGTCGACCGTCTTGATCGACGTCTTATAGCCGGCGTCCTCCAGCAGCCCTGTGTACAGCGCCGCCAGGATCTTCGACTCGGTGAAGTTGGCCGCCCCGACCACCACCGAATCCTCGCTCTTCTTCTCCAGGCTGTCGCCGCCACACCCGGTGAGTCCGGCGGCCAGCGCCGTGACGGTCGCGGCCGCCCCGGCCACGCGGAAGATCTTGCTCATTGGGATTCCCCGTCCATAGATGACATGCGATGTCATGAGACGTCACGAATATTCAGCGCGCGCAAATGTATTCAGCACGCCCACACCGTTGTGGGCCACGCACCTGTTCACGAGGGCCGGCCTGCCGCGCCGGTCAGCGCCGGCGCCTTCGGCGCCTGGTCCGCGGGCGGGCGCTGCTCCGCGGCCGCGGACCGTACGCGCCTGCGGCGCATCGGGTCCAGCAGCCACTGCACAGCGACGAGCACGCCCTCGACCGTCAGCGCGAGCGCCGCGACCAGCACCGCCCCGGCCACCACCTGGGCGGTGTCGGTGACCCGGAAGCCCGCCGTGATGATCCGGCCGAGCCCGCCGCCACCGGGCAGCGCCGCGAGCGTCGCCGTCGCCACCACCTGAACGGCGGCCGAGCGTACACCCGTCATGATCAGCGGGAAGGCGAGCGGCAGCTCGACCCTGGCGACCAGCTGACCGCTGGTCATCCCCATGCCGCGCGCCGCCTCGACGACCTCGCGGTCCGCCTCGCGCATGCCCACATAGGCGTTGGTGAGCAGCGGCGGGATGGCGAACAGCACCAGTGCGACGATCGTGGGCCAGTCGCCGTGCGTCCCCAGCGGGCTGAGCAGCAGCAGGACCAGAACCGCGAAGGTGGGCACCGCACGGCCCGCGTTGGAGATGTTGACCGCGACGGCGCCGCCCTTGCCGATATGCCCGAGCACGACGGCGACCGGCAGGGCGATCGCGCACGAGATCGCCAGACAGGCGACGGTGAGGTACAGATGCTGGCCGAGCCGGTGCCATACGCCGTCGGTGCCCGACCAGTGCGACCCGGTGGTCAGCCATGTCCAGGCCTCGCCGATGACCCCCATCAGGCCGCCCCCGCCTTCTGCCGTGCCCTGTCCCGCGCTTGCTCCTGGGCAGGCTCCTGCGCCTGCCCCCGCGCGCTCTCGCGCGCTTGCTCCTGCGCCCTCTTCTGCGCCTTCCGCGCCTTCTTCGTTCCTCCTCGCGCCCACGGCGTGAGCAGCCGCTGCACGAAGAGCAGCAGCACATCAGCCACGACCGCCAGGGCCACGCACAGCACCGACGCGGTGAGCACCTGGGCCTTGAAGAAGCTGCGCATGCCCTCATAGATCAGATTGCCGAGGCCGCCGTAGCCGACGATCGCGCCGACCGTGGTGAGCGAGATGGTGGAGACCGTGGTGATCCGCAGCCCGGCCATCAGCGCGGGCAGCGCGAGCGGCAGTTCCACGCCGAACAGCAGGCGCAGCGGGCCGTAGCCCATGCCGCGGGCCGCCTCACGAGCCTCCTCGGGCACCGAGGCGAGCCCGGCCATGATGTTGCGCACCAGGATCGTCAGCGAATACAGCACCAGGCCGGTGATCACCACCGCGGCCGAGACCCCGAAGAAGGGCAGCAGCAGCGAGAACATCGCCAGCGAGGGCACCGTATAGAGGATCGTCGTCAGCCCCAGCACCGGGCCCGCCACGGACCGCCATCGGCGGGCCAGCAGCGCCAGCGGAAAAGCGACCACGAAACCGATGGCGACCGACGCCACCGTGATCCACACATGCTGGACCGTCGCGTCCGTCAGCTCCTGACTGCGCGTACGTACATATTCCCCGCAGATCCAGTCATTGCTGATCAGGCAGCTCTGCCCGGCCACTCGGTCACCTCCCCGTCGTCTCCGGTGACCTGGCGACCCTAACCCCGGGCACCGACAATCTCGTCGGCTCGCCACACAACAGCAACAATTGAAACCCGGAATGCGGCCACAATGGGGAGCCATGATCCGCTTCGAGAACGTCACCAAGCGCTACGCCGACGGCACGACGGCCGTGGACGATCTGTCCTTCGAGGTCGCGGAGGGCGAGCTGGTCACGCTCGTCGGACCGTCGGGCTGCGGCAAGACCACCACCATGAAGATGGTCAACCGGCTCATCGAACCGACCTCGGGCCGGATCGTCCTGGACGGTGAGGACATCGCCGCGGTCGATCCGGTGAAGCTGCGCCGCCGCATCGGCTATGTCATCCAGCAGGTCGGCCTGTTCCCGCACAAGACCGTGCTGGAGAACACCGCCACCGTCCCCGCCCTGCTGGGCTGGCAGCGCAAGAAGGCCCGGGACCGCGCCGCCGAACTCCTCGACCTGGTGGGCCTCGACCCCTCCGTCTACGGCGACCGCTACCCCGACCAGCTCTCCGGCGGCCAGCGCCAGCGGGTCGGCGTGGCCCGGGCGCTGGCAGCCGACCCGCCGGTGCTGCTGATGGACGAGCCGTTCGGCGCCGTGGACCCGGTGGTCCGCGAGCGGCTGCAGACCGAGTTCCTGCGGCTGCAGTCCCAGGTCCGCAAGACGGTGCTGCTGGTGACCCACGACATCGAGGAGGCGGTCCGGCTCGGCGACCGCATCGCGGTGTACGGGGCGGGGCGGATCGAGCAGTTCGACACGCCCGCGTCGGTGCTGGGCGCGCCCGCCACGCCGTACGTCGCGGACTTCGTCGGCGCGGACCGCGGTCTGAAGCGGCTGTCCGTCACCCCCATCGAACCGGGCGACCTCGAACAGCCCCCGGTGGTCCACCTCGACGACCCGCTGGCCAAGGCCGCCGCCCGGCTGTCGGCCGACGGGGCGCGCTGGGCCGTCGTACTGGACGACGCGGACCGGCTGCACGGCTGGATCCCGGCGGACGCGGCGGACGCGGCTCAGAAGCCCGGCAAGGAGGCGGCGGCCGGAGGGACCGTACGGGACCACGCCCGGCGCATGGAGGCGTGGCTGCCGGTCGGCTCCTCGCTCAAGCAGGCGTTCAGCACCATGCTTCAGCACGACGCCGGCTGGATAGCGGTCCTCGACGGCGACCGTTTCCTCGGCGTGCTCACCCCCGCCCGCCTCCACGAGGCGCTGCGCCGCTCGATCGACGCCGACGCGGGCGGGATCGCCCGGGCGGAGGTGGAGCTGCAGACGGTCGCCGACGTATGAGCGCGCGCGGCGGCTCGCCGCGCGCGCTCAGTGGCTGTGGCTCAGCAGCCGTGGCTCAGTGGCCGTGGCTCAACGGTCGCCGAGCCGGCCGCCCAGCCACTCCAGCGCGGCGGGCACCTCGCGCTTCCAGGTGTTGAAGTTGTGGCCGCCGGTCTTGAGGATGATGGAGGAGATCCTGGTGGGCTCGCCCCGGAGGTTGAGCTCCTTGACCTTCTCGATGAACTTCACGGTGTCCTTGTAGTTCTTCTCACCGTGCTCACTGCTGGAGACCAGGAGGGACACCGGCGGCGCGGGCTTGTGGTCCAGCCGCCACATCAGGTTGTTCTCCCGCTCCAGCTGCTTGCTGCCACCGAACAGATCGCCGGTGGTCGCGTCGATCGGGGCCTTGTACGAGGGAGAGAGACCGGCCGCGACGGAGAAGGCCTCGGGGTGGCGCATGGCCATCTTCAACGCGCAGTAGCCGCCGGTGGAATTGCCGATGACACCCCAGTTACGGGCGTGTTCGCCCACCCGGTAGTGGTCGGCCACGGCGGCCGGCACGTCCTTCGTGAAGAACGTCTCGGTCTGCGGGCCCCGGGGCACGTCCACGCACTCGGTGTCGCGCGGCGGGGCGACGGTCGGGCGCAGCATCACCAGGACCATCGGCTGCATCCTGCCGTCTCTGACCAGCTTATGGGCGTTCTGAGGGTATTTCAGGCCGTTGATCAGAGCCTCCGTGGTGCCCGGGTACCCGGTCAGCACCAGCACGGCGGGGAAGTCGCGCCGGGCGTACTCCGGCTGGAAGTACTCCGGCGGCAGATAGACGTACGCCGGGCTGGCCAGCCCGGACTGCGGCCCCTTGATGGTGACCTTCTCGATCCGCCCGGCGACGGCCGGCTCCGAGCCGCCGGGCACGTTCACCTTCCGGATGTCGGTGACCTGCACCCGGGTGTTGCTGCTCGCGGCGTCGTGGTTCACGACGACGCCCGGGGTGGTCTCGGTGCCGAACAGGTCCGACCAGGAACCGTAGAAGCCGAAGGACTGGTTCGCGAACAGGCCGAGCGCGGCGAACAGCGACACCTGTGTGACCAACAGCATGCCGATCCGGCCGAGCACCGGGGCGACTCCGCGCCGGGCGAGCCTGGGCCAGACCCAGATCGTGGCGCCGAACAGCAGCACCGACGCGACGACTGACACCATCACGACGTTGTTGCTCGTAAGACCCATCACTATCTTTCTGCCGGGCGGCCGGCTCCCCCGTGCCGCGCGATGGAACCCCGCCCCGTCAAACGCCGTCTTGGTAGGCGCGAAATGTCCAGATACTGCGTCAGAGTCGGATCTCTAGACCGGAGCGACGGGAAAGCGAATGTCTGACAGTCAAGATGCCGAAAAGTCCGGAAGGGTTGCCTCCCGGGCACCGAGGCTGCCCCGCGGACCCCGGCCGGAGGCTGTGCCGACCGCCGTGGGCACCGCCTGCACGCTGATCGGACTGCTGAACATCGTTTTTCCACGACTCCGCTACAGCAAGGTGCACGCCCTCGCCGACGTGCTGCCGGGCGCGGTGAGTTCGCTGGCCGCCGCCGCGTCCATCGTGGTGGGGCTGTTGTTGCTGATGCTGGCGCACGGGCTGAAGCGGCGTAAGCGGCGCGCCTGGGTCGCCGCCGTGGGGCTGCTGCCGGTCGGCGCGGCCGCCCAGCTGCTGTACCGGCACTCCATATGCGGGGCGGTGCTCTCGCTGGTGCTGCTCGGCGTCATGATCCGCTACCGCCGGGAGTTCGCGGCGCTGCCGGATCCGCGCAGCCGCTGGATGGCGCTGGCCAACTTCGTGGTGCTGGGCGCGGTGAGCGTCGGGATCGGACTGCTGATCGTACGATCGCACCCCGAGGACGTCATGGGACGGCCGTCGTTCCAGGAGCAGCTGGAGCATGTGCTGTGGGGGCTGTTCGGCTTCGAGGGGCCGGTCGGCTACCGGGACGGCACGGACTACACCGTCGGCTACTCCCTCGGCGCGCTCGGCCTGCTGACCGTCGCGACCACCGCCTACCTCGCCTTCCGCCCCGAGCATCCCGCCGCCCGGCTGACCCCCGCGGACGAGGAGCGGCTGCGCGAGCTGCTCGCCGCGCACGGGCGCCGCGACTCGCTGGGCCACTTCGCGCTCCGCCGCGACAAGGGCGTGGTCTTCTCGCCGAGCGGCAAGGCCGCCGTCTGCTACCGGGTCGTCTCCGGGGTGATGCTCGCCAGCGGCGACCCGGTCGGCGATGTGGAGGCCTGGCCGGGCGCCATCTCCCGCTTCATGGAGGAGGCGCGGGCGCACTCCTGGACCCCGGCGGTCATGGGGTGCAGCGAGACCGGGGGCGAGGTGTGGACCCGGGAGACCGGCCTCGACGCGCTGGAGCTGGGCGACGAGGCCATCGTGGACGTGGCGGACTTCACGCTGTCCGGGCGCGCCATGCGCAACGTCCGCCAGATGGTCAAGCGCATCGAGCGGGCCGGGTACGAGACCCGGGTACGGCGCGCCAGTGACCTGAGCGAGGACGAGCTGGAGACCATCCGGCAGGCCGCCGCGGGCTGGCGGGGCACCGACACCGAGCGGGGCTTCTCCATGGCGCTGGGCCGGATCGGCGACCCGGCGGACGGGGACTCGGTCATCGCCACCGCCCACAAGGCCCCCGGCGAGGGAGCCGAGCCCGGCCCGTACGGGGACCTCAAGGCCGTACTGCACTTCGTGCCGTGGGGCCGGGACGGGATGTCGCTGGACCTCATGCGCCGCGACCGCGGCGCCGACCCGGGCATGAACGAACTGCTGATCGTCGCCTCCCTGCAAGCCGCCGGGGGGCTCGGGGTCAGCCGGGTGTCGCTGAACTTCGCGATGTTCCGCTCCGCGCTGGCGCGCGGCGAGAAGCTGGGCGCGGGGCCGGTGCTGCGGGGCTGGCGGGGGCTGCTGGTGTTCCTGTCGCGCTGGTTCCAGATCGAGTCGCTGTACAAGTTCAACGCCAAGTTCCAGCCGCGCTGGGAGCCGCGCTTCGTGGTCTTCCGCAACACCCGCGACCTGCCGCGCATCGGGTTGGCCGCGATGCAGGCCGAGGGCTTCGTCTCGCTGGCCCTGCCCCGGCTGCTGCGCCGCGGGCGGCGCCCCGAGCCGAGGCCCTGCGCCCACCAGGGCGTGGCCGCCTCGCGCGGCGGCCTCGAACAGGCCGCGTGACACGCCCGCTCGGCCCGTGTGACGCGCCCGCTGTCCTGGGCGCGGGCGGGCGCGGGCGAGGCAGCTCCTGCTCGTACGCCTAGGCTGGGGTCATGAGGACGTTGCGTGAACGGGGCCGGGTGGCCGGACTGCCGGAGTGGGACCGGTGCGCGGTGATGGGCGTGGTCAATGTCACGCCCGACTCGTTCTCCGACGGCGGTCAGTGGTTCGACACCGAGCTGGCCGTCAAGCACGGCCTGGACCTGGCCGCCGCCGGGGCGGACCTGGTGGACGTCGGGGGCGAGTCGACCCGCCCGGGCGCGCCGCGCGTCGACGAGGCCGAGGAGCTGCGCCGGGTGGTCCCGGTGGTGCGCGAGCTGGCCGCCGCGGGGCTCGTGGTCAGCGTGGACACCATGCGCGCGTCGGTCGCCGAGCGCGCGGTCGAGGCCGGGGCGCGGCTGGTCAACGATGTGAGCGGGGGTGGCGCCGACCCGGCGATGGTCCCGATGGTGGCCGCCGCCGGGGTGCCCTTCGTGGTGATGCACTGGCGCGGCCAGTCGATCGACATGAACAACCGCGCGGTCTACGGGGATGTGGTCGGCGAGGTCGTCGCGGAGCTGCGAACGAGCCTGGAGCGGGCGGTGGCCGGCGGCGTCGATCCGGAGCGGATCGTGGTCGACCCCGGCCTCGGCTTCGCGAAGGACGCCGAGCACGACCTGGCGCTCGTCGCCCGGCTGGGCGCACTGCGGGAGCTGGGCCGGCCACTGCTGGTGGCGGCCTCGCGGAAGCGGTTCCTGGGGCGCGTACTGGCCGGGGACGGCGGCAGCCCACCCCGCGCCCGGGAGCGGGACGCGGCGACGGCGGCGGTCTCGGCGATCGCGGCGCGGGAAGGCGCATGGGCGGTGCGGGTGCACGAGGTGCGCGCGAGCGCCGACGCGGTGCGCGTGGCCCGGGCGATCGAAGCGGCGGACACGGCGGGAGCGGTGTGACTTCCCTGACGGACAGCGAGCGGGTGGCACTGGCCAACACCGCGCTGTACGAGGCCATGGAGCAGGGCGACCACGGGGCGATGTCGCGGCTGTGGCTCGACGACCCGGACACCGAGGTCTCCTGTGTGCACCCGGGCTGGCCGGTGCTGCGCGGGCGCGGCGAGGTGCTCCGTTCCTACGCGCTGATCATGGCGAACACCGACTACATCCAGTTCTTCCTGACGGATGTGGAGGTGTCGATCATGTCCGACACCGCGATGGTGACCTGTACGGAGAACATCCTCAGCGGCGCCCCGGCCGAGGAAGAGGGCCAGCTCGGCCCGCTGGTGGGGCAGCTGGTGGTGGCCACGAACGTCTTCCGGCGGACCGAGGACGGCTGGAAGGTGTGGGCGCACCACGGATCGCCGGTGCTGGCGGAGCAGGACGAGAACAATGCCGCGGCGGAGCCCGAGGGCCCGGACGACGACCCGGATCAGCTGCTGCCCTGAGCGCCGCGCCCACAACGTCACATCGCGTACCCCGCCCGTGAAACCGTGCGTGAGATCTGCGCCAAGGGCGGGTAGGGGGAAGTGGCGCGGGGGCTCCTGGAGCGCGCGCCACGGGCCCCCGTGGGCGAGTGCTGTCCTTGCTCGCAGGTAGATTCGAAGGAGGTGCCCCCGCCGACGGTGGGGGACGGGTGGTGCGTTCCGGGCAGATCGGACGTGCCCCGACCGACGACAGCAGGAGTGATTCGGGTGGATCGTGTCGCGCTGCGCGGCCTGAAGGCCCGCGGGCACCATGGGGTTTTCCCCCATGAGCGCGAGGAGGGCCAGACCTTCGTCGTGGACCTGGTGCTCGGCCTGGACACCCGGCCCGCCGCGGCCACCGACGACCTCACCAAGACCGTCCACTACGGCGTGGTGGCCGAGGAGGTCGTGGAGGTGGTGGAGGGGGAGCCGGTGGCCCTGATCGAAACCCTCGCCGACCGGATCGCCGAGCGGTGCCTCAAGCACGAGCAGGTGCGGGAGGTCGAGGTCGTGGTGCACAAGCCGGAGGCCCCGATCACCGTGCCCTTCGACGACGTGACCATCACCATCACCCGGAGCCGAGCATGAGCAGCAGCGACCCGACCGTGCAGCCCGTCCCTGCCTCCGTCGTGGAGCGGGTGGACGCGGCCGATGTGACGTTGTCGAATCCGAAATGGGCGGTGATCTCGCTCGGCAGCAATCTGGGCAATCGCCTGGAGACCCTGCAGGGCGCGGTCGACGCGTTGGAGGACACCCCGGGCCTGCGGGTCAAGGCGGTCTCTCCGGTGTACGAGACCGAGCCGTGGGGGGTGGAACCGGGCACCCAGGCGACGTATTTCAACGCCGTGGTGCTGATCAAAACGACGCTGCCGCCCTCCTCGCTGCTGGAGCGGGGACACGCCATCGAGGAGGCGTTCGAGCGGGTGCGCGATGAGCGCTGGGGCCCCCGGACGCTGGATGTGGACATCGTCACGTACCAGGACGTGATCTCTGACGACCCGGTGCTCACCCTGCCGCACCCCCGCGCCCACGAGCGCGCCTTCGTGCTCGTCCCCTGGCACGACGTGGACCCGGGGGCCGAGGTCCCGGGGCTCGGGGCGGTCTCGCGGCTGCTGGCCGAGGTGGGCCAGGAGGGCGTACAGGCGCGGGCGGACCTGGAACTGCGGCTGCCCGAATAGACGTTGATCTCGTGGGTCCCGAATCACATGGATTCCACGGATCCCGTAGATTCCGCGCGACTGCGTACGACTTCGCGATTACGTACGACTTGAGGGGCGACCGCTCGGTGAAGCAACTTCGGATCAGGGTGCTGCTCGGGCTGTTCGTCGTGGCCGGTGTGGTGTCATGGGCGGGCGCCCGGCTGTGGGACACGCTGGGCTCGCTGCCCAGCGTGCCGGTGGCCGCGCCGATCGTGCTGGCCCTGATCGCGGTCGTGCTGGCCGCGACCGCCCTGTCCCTGCGGGCCCGGCTGCGCGCCCAGCGCGAGCGCCGGCCCGGCGCGAAGGGCGTGGATCCGCTGGTGGCCGCCCGCGCGGTGGTCTTCGGCCAGGCGAGCGCGCTGGTGGCGGCGCTGGTCTCGGGGATGTACGGCGGGGTCGGGGTGTTTCTGCTGCTGGAGCAGCTGGATGTGCCCGCCCGCAAGGACCAGGCGATCTACGCGGCGGCTTCGGTGCTGGCAGGGGCGGCCGTGGTCGCCGCCGCGTTCTTCCTGGAGCGGGTCTGCAAACTGCCCGAGGACGACGACACCGGGAACGGGCCGGGCGCGGCAGCCCGGGCGTAGCTCAGCACGGCGGCGATAGGCAGCAATTACGCGGCAATACGGCGCGCGGCTAGCGCGCCATGATGAGGCTCATCGCCTCGGCGCGGGTCGCCGGGTCGCGCAGCTGACCGCGTACGGCCGAGGTGAGCGTCTTGGCCCCCGGCTTGCGCACCCCGCGCATGGTCATGCACATGTGCTCGCATTCGACCACCACGATCACACCGCGCGGCTCCAGGATCCGCATCAGGGAGTCGGCGATCTGCGTGGTCAGCCGCTCCTGGACCTGCGGGCGGCGGGCGAAGACATCGACCAGCCGGGCCAGCTTGGACAGCCCGGTGATCTTGCCGTCGTTGGACGGGATATAGCCGACGTGGGCGACGCCCACGAAGGGCACCAGGTGGTGCTCGCACGAGGACATCACCTCAATGTCCTTCACCAGCACCATCTCGTCATGGCCCAGGTCGAAGGTCGTGGTCAGGACCTCCTCGGGCTTCTGATGCAGCCCCGCGAATATCTCCCGGTACGCACGGGCCACCCGCCCCGGGGTCTCCCGCAGCCCCTCCCGGTCCGGGTCCTCGCCGACGGCGATAAGCAGCTCGCGGATCGCCTGCTCGGCGCGCTTTTCGTCGAACACGCCGACGGGGCCCTGGCCGTCCAGCGAGATGGGGTCGGTCATGGAGCTGCCTCGTTCCTCATGCGCACCGAAAAGACGTGAAACCTCAAAACGCGAAACCTCAAAAACGCGGATGCCGCGCCCCCCAGGCTAGAACCTGGGGGGCGCGGCATTCATTCCGGGTCGGTTTGGGCCGCTACGGGCCTGTGCGGCCCGCGGACGATCCTCTCCGTCGCGTCAGCTCTCGGGACCGGCCTCTTCCGGGCGCTCCGCGCTGTCCTCGGGGGTGGTGGCCTTCGCGAGACCGGCCGCCGACGGGGGCTGGGCACCGTTGGCCGGGGCGAGCTCCCGGGGGGAGAGCACCGGCGGGCGGGTGGAGGGCATACGCCGCGAGGAACCGGTCCAGGCCGGGCGGGCCGGGCGCCTGACGATCGGGGCGAAGATCTCGGCGATCTCCTCCTTGTTGAGCGTCTCCTTCTCCAGCAGCGCCAGGACCAGGTTGTCCAGGACGTCGCGGTTCTCGACGAGGATCTCCCACGCCTCGTTGTGCGCGGACTCGATGAGCTTCTTGACCTCCTCGTCGACCAGCGCGGCGACCTCTTCGGAGTAGTCGCGCTGGTGAGCCATCTCACGGCCCAGGAACGGCTCGGAGTTGTCGGAGCCGAACTTGATCGCGCCCAGCCGCTCGGTCATGCCGTACTGCGTGACCATCGCGCGGGCGGTGGCCGTGGCCTTCTCGATGTCGTTGGACGCGCCCGTGGTCGGGTCGTGGAAGACAAGCTCCTCGGCGGCGCGGCCACCCATCATGTAGGCGAGCTGGTCCAGCATCTCGTTGCGCGTGGTCGAGTACTTGTCCTCGTCGGGCAGGACCATGGTGTAACCCAGGGCCCGGCCGCGGGAGAGGATGGTGACCTTGTGCACCGGGTCGCTGTTCGGAGAGGCCGCCGCGACCAGGGCGTGACCGCCCTCGTGGTACGCGGTGATCTTCTTCTCCTTCTCGCTCATGATCCGGGTCCGCTTCTGCGGACCGGCCACGACGCGGTCGATCGCCTCGTCCAGGAAGTGGTTGTCGATCAGCTTCTTGTCACTGCGGGCCGTCAGCAGCGCGGCCTCGTTCAGCACATTGGACAGATCGGCACCGGTGAAGCCGGGGGTGCGGCGGGCGACGGCCGAGAGGTCGACGTCCGGCGCGACCGGCTTGCCCTTCTGGTGGACCTTGAGGATCTCCAGGCGGCCCTGCATATCCGGGCGGTCCACGGCGATCTGCCGGTCGAAGCGGCCCGGGCGCAGCAGCGCCGGGTCCAGGATGTCGGGCCGGTTGGTGGCGGCGATCAGGATGACGCCGCCCTTCACATCAAAGCCGTCCATCTCGACCAGCAGCTGGTTCAGTGTCTGCTCGCGCTCGTCGTGACCGCCGCCCATGCCGGCGCCGCGGTGGCGGCCGACGGCGTCGATCTCGTCGACGAAGACGATCGCCGGAGCGTTCGCCTTGGCCTGCTCGAACAGGTCGCGGACGCGGGAGGCACCCACACCCACGAACATCTCGACGAAGTCGGAGCCGGAGATCGAGTAGAAGGGGACACCCGCCTCGCCCGCGACGGCGCGCGCGAGCAGCGTCTTACCGGTGCCGGGCGGGCCGTACAGCAGCACGCCCTTGGGAATCTTGGCTCCCACGGCCTGGAACTTCGCCGGCTCCTGCAGGAACTCCTTGATCTCCTGGAGCTCCTCGACGGCCTCGTCGGCCCCGGCCACGTCCGAGAACGTCGTCTTCGGGGTGTCCTTGGTGATCAGCTTGGCCTTCGACTTCCCGAAGTTCATCACTCGGGAGCCGCCGCCCTGCATCTGGTTCATCAGGAACAGGAAGACCACGACGATCAGCACGAACGGGAGCAGCGACAGCAGGATCCCGACGAACGGGTTCTGCTTCGACGTCGAGACGTTGTACCCGTCCGGGATCCCGCCCTGCTTCTGAGCATTGGCCTGCAAGGTCCGGGCGATGTCGAGGCCCTGGTCACCGATGTAGGTGGCCTGGAGCTTCCTGCTGCCCGAGATCTTGGCGACGTTGTCCTTGAGCTCGATCTTGATCTTGTGCTCGTCGCCGGTCGTCAGCTCGGCGGACTGGACCTGGTTCCGGTTGATCGCCTTGACGACCTGGCTGGTGTCCACCGACTTGTAGCCGCCGGACGAGCCGACGACCTGCATCAACACGACCACGGCGAGGACGGCCAGCACGATCCACATGACCGGCCCACGGAAGTAGCGCTTCACGTCCATCCATACGGGGCGATGCCGCCCCGTCCCTCCTGCCACAGTGAGGCACGGCAGCCCTGGAGGGGCGCCTGTGCGTGCGGTGTATTGCGGTGTATGAGCTGTGTAATCCTCAGTCTCAAAAAAGACTGACCTTCGGACGGTACCCCAGCATTGTCACCCGACGCCGCCGTGGACTGTTAACAAATCCGCCTTCCCCTGCTCCAACGGCGGGAAACCGCGCCAGGTTCCCAGGCGGTTCCGGTGCCATCCGAGCAGGGGCTCAGCCGCCCTCCGGGAAGGGCGCTCAGCCGCCGTACACGTGCGGCGCGAGCGTGCCGACGAAGCGCAGGTTGCGGTACTTCTCGGCGTAGTCGAGGCCATAGCCGACGACGAACTCGTTGGGGATGTCGAACCCGACCCATTTCACGTCGATGGCGACCTTGGCCGCCTCCGGCTTGCGCAGCAGGGTGCACACGTTCAGCGAGGCGGGCTCGCGCGAGCCCAGGTTGGACAGCAGCCACGACAGCGTCAGGCCGGAGTCGATGATGTCCTCGACGATCAGGACGTGCTTGCCCTTGATGTCGGTGTCCAGGTCCTTGAGGATGCGGACCACGCCCGAGGACTGGGTGCCCGCGCCGTACGAGGACACGGCCATCCAGTCCATGGTGACCGGGGTGGACAGGGCGCGTGCCAGGTCCGCCATGACCATCACCGCGCCCTTGAGGACTCCGATGATCAGCAGATCCTTGCCCGCGTACTCCGCGTCGATCTTGGCGGCCAGTTCGGCCAGCTTCGCGTTGATCTCTTCCTCGGTGATGAGGACCGACTTGAGGTCGGTGCCCATGTCCTTGTCGTCCACCCGCGCCACTCTCGTTAGGGTTACCGGCTTCACTGGCTGGGCGGGTCAGCCCTGCCGGATGACCAGTCTGCCACCCTCCCGGCGGACCTCCACGCGGCCCGGGAGGTTGAGGGCCCGCTGACCGCGCCAGCCGGTGATCAGGCGGTCCACCTCTTCGATGTGGCGGGCGAAGAGCGAACCGGCGGGGGCGCCCGCGGCGATCGCGGCGCGGCGCAGCACCCGGCGGCGGACGGCGGGGGGCAGCGCGTGCAGCCCGACGGCGTCGAGCTCGACGGCGGCGGGCCCCACAGCGGCGGGCTCGGCGGATGGGAGTTCGGCAGCGCATTGGGCGGCGTCGGGTTCGGCGGGGGCCTCGACGCCGGCCGGGGCGGCCCCGGCGGGCCGCACATCGGTCCGCACCTCCGCCTCCGCCTGGGCGGCCCAGGCGTCGAGCGCGTCGGCGTCGTCGCGTGAGAGCTGGGCGGTGCGGGCCAGCGCCTCGACGACGCCCTTGCCGAGGGCCTTCTCCAGGATGGGCAGCGCCTCGTGGCGGACCCGGGAGCGGGTGTAGGCCGGGTCCACGTTGTGCGGGTCGTCCCATACGGGCAGCGACTGGGCCAGGCACGCCCGGCGGACGGTCTGCCGGTCGAGCCGCAGGAAGGGGCGGCGGTAGCGGCCGCCCGCCCCGGAGACCTGGGCCATACCGGACAGCGAGCGGATACCGGAGCCGCGGGCCAGCCCCAGCAGGACCGTCTCGGCCTGGTCGTCGCGGGTGTGGCCGAGCAGCACGGCGACCGCGCCATGGCGCTCGGCCGCGGCGTCGAGGGCGGCGTAGCGCGCGTCACGGGCGGCGGCCTCGGGACCGCCGTCCCGGCCGACGGACACGCCGATGCACTCGACCGGCTCGAGCCCGAGCAGCCGCAGCCGCTCGGCGACCTCGGCCGCGCGCACCTCGGAGCCGTCCTGCAGACCGTGGTCGACGGTGACCCCTCCGGCGCGCACCCCGAGCTTGGGGGCTTCGAAGGCGAGGGCGGAGGCGAGCGCCATGGAGTCGGCGCCGCCGGAGCAGGCGACGAGCACCAGGGGCGCCGCGGCGGGGGCGGGGGGCGAGGGCGGCGAGGTCGAGGGGTTGACGAGTACGTCGTGGAGGACGCGGCGGACCGCCAGGCGTATCGCGGCGACCGCTGGATGGGGACCCATGTCCGTTTCCCATCTGTCGTTCGAGGGGGTGCCTCGGGGCCGTTACGAGGGTTTTGTCACACAGAGTTCGTCACACAGGGCTCGTCACGCTGAGTACGTCGATGGTGACAGAAGTGCGCTGTTCCCCGAGCATCGCACGCCTACCCGTCGCTCACGGTCCCTCGGACGGGTGATTAAGAGGGCATAGCGCCCCTATGAATCCGTCCTACGGTGCACCCGCGCGACCCAGTCCGCGGGTTTGCTGATCTCCGTTTTGGTCGGAAGCGTGTTCGGAGAGGTCCAGACGCGGTTGAAGCCGTCCATTCCGACCTGGTCCACGACGGACCGTACGAACCGCTCCCCGTCCCGGTACTGCCGCAGCTTGGCGTCGAGCCCCAGCAGCTTGCGCAGCGCCTGGTCCAGCCGGCCCGCGCCGCTGGCCCGGCGCTTCTGGAACTTCTCGCGGATCTCCGCGACGGACGGCACGACCTCGGGCCCCACCCCGTCCATCACATAGTCCGCATGCCCCTCGAGCAGCGACATCACGGCGGTCAGCCGGCCCAGAATCTCCCGCTGGGCCGGGGTCTGCACCAGCTCGATGATGCTGGGCGTGCTGCCCTCCCGGTCGCCGTCCGCCTCCGGGCGGCCGCCGCCCAGCGACTGCACGGCCTCGCGGAACCGCTCCAGGAGGGTGGCCGGGTCCACCTCGGTCTCGCCGAGGAACGCCTGGATCTCGGACTCGATGTGGTCGCGCAGCCAGGGCACCGCGGTGAACTGCGTACGGTGCGTCTCCTCGTGCAGACACACCCACAGCCGGAAGTCGTGCGGGGCGACGTCCAGCTCGCGCTCGACGTGCACCACGTTGGGCGCCACCAGCAGCAGCCGCCCGCCGCCCGAGGAGGCGGGCAGGTCACGGCTCGGCGGCGCGAACGTCTCGTACTGGCCGAGCACCCGGGAGGCCAGGAAGGACAGCAGCATCCCCAGCTCCACCCCGGTGACCTTGCCGCCGACCGCGCCGAGCACCGCGCCGCCCGGCAGCCCGCCGCGCCGCTCCTGCATCTTGCCCAGCAGCGGCTTCAGCACCTCACGGAAGCCCGCCACGTTCGCCTTGATCCAGCCCGCGCGGTCCACGACGAGAACCGGGGTGTCCGAGCCCGGTCCGCCCGCCGGGGCCATTCGGGTGAACGCCCGGACGTGCTCCTCCGAGGACTTGGCGTACCGGCGCAGCTCCGCGACGACGGCGCGCGCCTCGTCCCGGCTCACGTCGGGGCCCGGCCGCACCAGCCGGGTCGCGGTCGCGACCGCGAGGTTCCAGTCGACCATCTCCGCACCACCGATGCTCGTCATGGCTTCACGGTACGTGGCGCGCGGTCCTTCCGGGAGGCGACGAGGTCATCAGCGGCAGCCGCAGTTCGCGAGTGCGGACGCCATGCGGTCCAGCGCGCGCTGTGCGCCCTGGGGGTCGGTGGTTCCGTTCGTCATAAACGCGAAGACCAGAAGGCGGCCGTCCGCGTCGACGACGGCGCCCGCGAGCGTGTTGACGCCCGTCAGGGTCCCGGTCTTCGCCCGGACCACGCCACGGCCGACCGCCTCCTGCGCATAGCGCCCGCGCAGCGTCCCGGTGAAGCCGGCCACCGGCAGACCGGTGAGGACCGATCGCAGCTCGGGGTGGTCGGGGTCGGCGGCGCGCACCAGGACCTGGGCGAGCAGGGCCGCGGACACATGGTCGGCCCGGTCCAGGCCGCTGCCGTCGACGATACGGGCGCCCGACAGCGGCAGCCGGAGCTTGTCCAGCCGGTCCATGACGGCCCGTCCCGCGCCGTCGAAGCTGGCGGGTTCGCCGGCGGCGATGGCGGTCTGCCGGGCGAGGGCTTCGGCGATGTCGTTGTCGCTGTTGGTCAGCGCCCGCTCGACCAGGGAGGACAGCGGCTGGGAGCGGACGGTGGCGAGCGGCCGCGCCTTCTTCCCGTCCTTGGCGGCTTTCACGGACCGCGGCTCGCCCTTCACGTCGATCCCGCGGTCGCGCAGCATCGTGGCGAACTCCTCCGCCGCGTCGGCGGCGGGGTCGTGGGAGCGGGGGGCCGGGCCGTGGTCGCTGTCGTCCAGGCGGCCCTCGTCGACCATGAGGGGGGTGACGGGGGAGATGTTCTCGTTGGGGCCGATCGGGTGCAGGACCGGGCCGGAGTAGAGCGAGGTGTCGTAGCCCAGCCGGACGCTTTCGGTGCCGCTCTTCTTGAGCGCCGAGGCCGTCTTGTCGGCCAGCTTGCGCAGGCTGGCCGGGGCGTCGGCGCCCTTGGCGGCGCGGGCGGTGAGGGTGGGGTCGCCGCCGCCGACCAGCACGATGAGGCCCTTGTCCTTACCCTTCGCGCCGTCTCCGTCTCCGTCTCCGTCTCCGTCTCCGGGGACGACGACGGTGGTCTCGATGCGGTGGTCGGGTCCGAGGGCGGAGAGCGCGGCGACGCCGGTCGCCAGCTTGATGATCGAGGCGGGCACCGCCTGGGTGTACGCCTGCGTCCCGTACAGCTGCTGCCCGGTCGCCGAGTCCACGACGGACACCGAGCGCGGTTCGCCCAGCGCCCCGTCGTCCAGCAGCGGCTCCAGCGCGTCGGCCAGGCCCGCCCGGGTGGGCTGCGGAACCGCGTCGTCGCCACTGTCCGGGGAGGGCGCGACGGCGGCCGTGCCCAGCGGAGCCAGCACCGGCGAGGCGCTGGGCACGGGCCGCCCGGGGCCCTCGCCGTGACGCTCGCCACCTGTGCCGGGACTCCCGGCGGCGCGGGCCCGCTCGGCCGTACGCTGCCCGGAGTCCCACGGCCCGGCCGCGAACACCGTCGCGACCGCCACCACCAGGCCGACGACGGCGGAGATCGCCGACAGTCGCCACGTCAGCCGCTGCTCCACCGTGGCGCTCCGCCACCGGCCCGTGGCGCTCTGCCACTGGCTCTGCCACCACCTGACCTGCCACGATCTGGCTTCAGGCACGTCGGACCAGCCCCTTTCGCCACCACACACCTGCGTGGGGGACACTTAATCACCAGACGTATGTGTTGATCATGGAGGAGCCACCCGTGGAGTTCGACGTCACCATCGAGATCCCCAAGGGTTCGCGCAACAAGTACGAGGTGGACCACGAGACGGGGCGCATCCGTCTCGACCGTCGACTCTTCACTTCGACCAGCTACCCGGCTGACTACGGCTTTGTGGAGAACACCCTCGGCGAGGACGGCGACCCGCTGGACGCGCTGGTCATTCTGGACGAGCCGACCTTCCCGGGCTGTCTGATCAAGTGCCGCGCGATCGGCATGTTCCGGATGACGGACGAGGCCGGCGGCGACGACAAGCTGCTGTGCGTGCCCGCGTCCGACCCGCGGGTCGAGCACCTGCGTGATATTCACCACGTTTCGGAGTTCGACCGCCTGGAGATCCAGCACTTCTTCGAGGTCTACAAGGACCTGGAGCCGGGCAAGTCGGTCGAGGGGGCCAACTGGGTGGGCCGCGCCGAGGCCGAGGCCGAGGTCGAGGCGTCCGTGAAGCGGCTGGAGGCTGCGGGCGGCGCGCACTGAGCGTGCCGACTTCTCTTGAGTTGCGCCGAGCCTGTGAGTTGCGCTGAGCCTTAAAACGCTTCGAGGGCTATGGGAAAGGGCGGACCGGTTTTCCGGTCCGCCCTTTGTGTTGCGTCTGCTGCGTAGCGTCAGCGCCGGTTCTCAGAAACCGCGGGTGCGCTTGGCGGCGCGGCGGCCCGACGCCTCGGTCTCGGGCCGCGGGGCCTTCAGGAACAGGCGCGCGGCCTCGTTGCCCAGGTTCACCCCGATGGCGATGGCCAGGGCCAATGCCGCTGCCTGGGTGAGGTGCGCGATACCGCGGTCCAGATTGCCCTGGGCCAGCGACAGCAGGCCGAAGTACGTGGCGCTACCGGGCAGCAGCGGCCCGATGGCGGCCGTGACGTACGGCAGTGCGGACGCGTAGCGATAGCGGGACAGCATCTGCCCGAAGAGCCCCACCAGCCCGGCGGCGACCGTCGTGGCGGCGACCGCGGGGACGCCCGCGGTGTTGTGCAGCGCTCCGTAGACGACCCAGGCGACCCCGCCGTTGAGGGTCACGAACAGCACGGTGTGACGTTCCTGCTGGAGCAGGATGGAGAAGGTCAGCGCGAGCAGCATCGCCGCGACGATCTGCACCACCGGCCGGTCGACCTGGCGCAGCGCCGCCTCCGGGTTGAGCTTGGCGTCCAGTTGGAGGCCCCCGTACAGCACGGTCAGCACGCCGCACACGATCCCGACGATCAGATAGACGACCTCCAGGAGCCGGGCCGCGGCGGTGATGTAATAGCCGGTCAGCCCGTCCTGGACGCCCGCCACCAGCGCCCGCCCGGGGATCAGTGCGAACAGCCCGCCGGTGATCACCGCCGAGGCCTGCAGCCCCACCCCGGCCAGGCTGAGCGCGACGCCCATCGCGGCGGGCGGCATCGCCGCGGCCACGAACTGGTAGAACTCCGGCAGCCCGCGCCCCGAGGCCAGCCAGGCCAGCCGGTCGCCGAGCATCGCGCCGACCGCCGCCGCGAAGAAGACCGGCCAGTCGCCGCCGACCAGCATGCTCGCCGCGCCGGCCAGCGCGCCACCGGCCAGGGTGAGCGCCCATCCGGGGTAGGGGTGGCGGTTACGGCGGATCTCGGCGAGGCGGCGGTATGCCTCCTCCAGGGTGAAGTCCTCGCCGGAGGTGATGTCGTCGACCAGCCGGAAGACGGCGGACAGCCGGGTGTAGTCGGTGCCCCGGCGGCGTACGGTCCGGCTGGCGGTGACCGGGTCGTCGACGAGCGAGGGCTGGTAGCTGACCGACAGCAGGGTGAAGGTGACGGTCGGCTCGCAGCGGTCGAGCCCGTACGCATGCGCCACGCCGAACATCGCCGCCTCGACGTCCTCGGCCCCCTCCCCGCCCGCGAGCAGCAGTTCGCCGATGCGCAGGATCAGGTCCAGTACGCGCGGTACGGCGGGCCCCGCCTCGTCCTGCCGCTCCTGGCGCTCGGGGGCCGGGCGCTCGCTGATCGGCATGCGCAGCATGGTGCGCATCCGGTCCTGCCAGGGGCCCTCATTGGTGAGCTGGATGGCGGGGATGCCGTTGGGCGGGGTGAACGCCGGGAAGTTCGCGGCCTGGCCGCTCTGCGGGCCGGTCTTGACCCCCGCGGGCGGTACGAAGGCCGAACCCTCGGTGTCGGTATCGGTGGCCGGCTCGGGGGCCAGCCCCTCGGGGACGGCGAACTCGGAGGTGGGGTGGTCGTCCTCGGGTACGGGCGGCAAGGGCATCCCGAGCGGCGGGGTGAAGGCGCTGTGCGCCTCATCCGACTGCGGTTTACGGCTCCCCGCCGGCTCCGCCTCCGGCACGCTCGCACCACGCTGACCGCGCTGTCGTTCGGACCCCACGTCGCTTCGCTCCTCACCCGCCTCTGTGCCTGATGTGCGCCGGCCGCCATGCAGCATGGCGGCCACCGAGCCCATTGTGCGGGTCGATGGCCGCCATCCGAAGGGTGGGGGTTGTGGGGTTTGTGCGTGTGGGATTTGTGCGTGTGGGACTGCTGGGCGTCAGCGCTTGGCGTGACGGCCGCGCGACGCCGGGCCCGAGGGCTGCTGCGCCTGGTAGCGCGCCTCGGGGCCGGCTCCCGGCCCGGCCGGGCCCGCCGCGGGGCCCTGGGCGCCCGTCGGCTCCGCCGGGCCCGCCGCGGCCTCCTTCTTGGCCTTGCCGCGGGCGCGCAGGAACTCGATGACGATCGGGATCACCGACAGCAGCACGATGCCGACCAGGATCAGCTCGATATGCGCGTGGACGAAGGCGACCTTCCCGAGCGCGGCCCCGAGCAGGGTGACCCCCACGCCCCACGCGACACCGCCGATGATGTTGAAGATGATGAAGGAGCGGTAGTTCATCCGGCTCACGCCCGCGATGATCGGCGTGAACGTGCGCACGATGGGCACGAAGCGGGCCAGGATCAGCGACTTGGGCCCGTGCTTCTCGAAGAACTCATGGGCCTTCTCCACGTTCTCCTGTTTGAAGAGCTTGGAGTCCGGGCGGCGGAAGAGCGAGGGGCCGACCTTCCGGCCGAAGAGATACCCGACCTGGTCACCGATGACCGCGGCGGCGGCGACGCCGACGCAGACCAGCCACAGGTCCTGCTTGATCACGTCCGTGGTGACCAGCAGGCCCGTGGTGAACAGCAGCGAGTCGCCCGGCAGGAAGAAGCCGATGAGCAGGCCGGACTCCGCGAAGACGATCGCCAGGACGCCGAGCAGGCCGAAGGTTTCGATGAGGTAGTCGGGGTCCAGCCAACTGGGGCCGAGCGCGAGATTGGTCACGGGTGACAGGCTCCTGGGTCGAGGGGTGCAGGCTCGTGCGAGGCCCGGCCGCAGGGTGGGGGCGGACAGGGTGGGGTCATCACAGTGTGCCGCCCAAAGCTATCAACGCCGTGTGCGTTCCCTCGGTTCCCGCTGGCCGTACGCCCGGAGCGAGGCGTACGGCCGGAGCAAGGAGTACGGCCTGAGCGAGGAGTACGGCCTGAGCCGCAGGGCGATGCGGGCGCGCGGCGCGGCTAGCCGTGGCGGGCGGCGTTGGCCGCGATCGCCTCGCGCAGGAATTCGGCGGCCCCGGACCGGATCGAGTCGTAGAACTCCCGGAACCGCTCGTCGGTCACATACGTCTCGCCGATCCCCCGGTGGATCTCGAAGGTGCACTCGTAGAACCACGTGGAGATATGGCGCCGGTGCTCCTCGGCCATGTCCATCGCCCGCTCACCCGAAGCCGGCTCACCCTCCTCCATGAGGGCGGCGAACCGCGCGCTCCAGTCGGCGACCTCCTCCTGTATTTGCCGCCAGTCCTCCTTGGTGTAGCCGGCCGTGCGCCGCTGGGTCTCGGCGTATGTCTCGGTGCCGCCCCAGCGCCGCTCGGCCTCCTCGGCGTATGCCTCGGGGTTCTTGGCCCCGAAGAGCTCGAACTTCTCCTCCGGTGTGAGGTTGATGCCCATCTTCCGTGCCTCCATGGCGTGTTCGACGGCGGCGGCCATCTTCCGGAGCCTTTCGATCCGCTCGGTCAGCACGGCGTGCTGCCGCCGCAGATGCTCCTGCGGATCCACGTCCGGGTCGTCCAGCAGGACCGCCACCTCGTCGAGCGGAAAGCCGAGCTCCCGGTAGAACAGGATCTGCTGCAGCCGGTCCAGGTCGGCGTCGTCGTAACGCCGGTGCCCGGCCCGGCTGCGGGCGCTCGGGCTCAGCAGCCCGATCTCGTCGTAGTGGTGCAGCGTGCGCACCGTGACCCCGGCGAAGCCCGCCACCTGTCCCACGGAGTAGCTCATCGCCCGTCCGCTCCTTCCTCGGTACGCGCTCCACGGTGCGCCCTCACGCGACGTGAGGTGCAAGTCCGTATCCCGGAAACTCGGTGGGAGGTGTCCGGGGCGGCTGGCATCCTGCCTGCTGTGCTGGGAATAACAGATCTTTCGACGTATCTGGCGGGTCTCGCCCTGATCATCCTGCTGCCGGGGCCGAACTCGCTCTATGTGGTCTCCGTCGCCGCCCGCAGCGGCGCGCGCACCGGCTACCGTGCGGCGCTGGGCGTGGTGTGCGGGGACACGGCGCTGATGGTGCTGTCGGCGGGCGGGGTGGCCTCGCTGCTGCAGGCGAGCCCGACGCTCTTCGCCGTGGTGAAGTTCACCGGCGCCGGCTATCTGAGCTGGCTGGCGGTGGGCATGCTGCGCGGGGCGTGGCGGCTGTGGCGGACGCGGGGCTCGCACGGTGCACAGGACGGCCCGGACGGCCCGGCGGTGGCCGGGGCTGAGATTGGGGGTCACGGCGCCAAGGCGGCCGAGCGGCCGTACCGCAAGGCACTGGTGATCAGCCTGCTGAACCCGAAGGCCATTCTGTTCTTCATCTCTTTCTTTGTGCAGTTCGTGGACCCGGACTACGCCCACCCGGTGCTGTCCTTTGTGGCGCTGGGCGCCTGGGTCCAGCTGTTCAGCCTGACGTATCTGTCGGTGCTGATCTTCACCGGCGCGCATCTGGCGGCGGCCTTCCGGCGGCGGAAGCGGCTGACCGCCGGGCTGTCGGCGGCGGCGGGCACGGCGTTCCTGGGGTTCGCGGTGAAGCTGTCGCTGAGCAGCGCGGGGTAGCGGCGCGGGAGCAGGATATTCGCCTGATACGCCCGTATTGTCTCCAAGGTCAGCCGACGGCTCTCATACGACCGAGGGGACTGGGCGGCCCATGACGCTCCACACGGGCAGACACGGCAAGCGGGACGACGGCAGGCGGCGGCGCAGCGTCGCCGTCAACCCCTTCTACGGGGTGGCCGACCCGGTCGGCGTCATGGCCGACGAGGTGCCGCGCAACCGGCTCCCCGACGGCCCGATGGCGCCCCACACCGCTCATCAGCTCGTACACGACGAGCTGATGCTGGACGTCAACGCCCGGCTCAACCTCGCCACCTTCGTCACCACCTGGATGGAGCCACAGGGCGACCAGGTGCTGTTCGAGTGCCGCGACAAGAACCTGATCGACAGGGACGAGTACCCGCGCACCGCCGAGCTGGAGCGGCGCTGCGTCGCGATGCTGGCCCATCTGTGGCACGCCCCCGACCCGGACTCGGTCATGGGCTGCTCCACCACCGGTTCGAGCGAGGCGTGCATGCTCGCCGGAATGGCCTTCAAGCGCCGCTGGGCCAAACGCAACCCGGCACGCTATCCGGACGCGGCCCGGCCCAACCTGGTCATGGGGGTCAACGTCCAGGTCTGCTGGGAGAAGTTCTGCAACTTCTGGGAGGTCGAGGCGCGCCAGGTGCCCATGGAGGGCGACCGGCTCCACCTCGACCCCCAGGCCGCCGCCGACCTGTGCGACGAGAACACCATCGGCGTCGTCACCGTCCTCGGGTCCACCTTCGACGGCTCGTACGAACCCGTCGCGGAGGTTTGCGCCGCGCTTGACGACCTACAGGAGCGCACCGGACTGGACATCCCGGTCCATGTGGACGGCGCGTCGGGCGCGATGGTGGCGCCCTTCCTCGATACGGACCTGGTGTGGGACTTCCGGCTGCCCCGGGTCGCCTCCATCAACACCTCCGGGCACAAGTACGGCCTGGTCTACCCCGGCGTGGGATGGGCGCTGTGGCGCACGGTCGAGAACCTTCCCGAGGAGCTTGTCTTCCGCGTCAACTATCTGGGCGGCGAACTGCCGACCTTCGCGCTGACCTTCTCCCGGCCCGGCTCCCAGGTGGCCGCCCAGTACTACACCTTTCTGCGACTGGGGCGCGAGGGCTACCGCGCCGTGCAGCAGACCACCCGGGACGTGGCGCGCTCGCTGGCCGAGCGGATCGAGGCGCTGGGTGACTTCAGGCTGCTGACGCGCGGGGACGAACTGCCGGTCTTCGCCTTCACCACGGCCGAGGGTGTGCGGAACTTCGATGTGTTCGACGTGTCGCGGCGGCTGCGCGAACACAACTGGCTGGTGCCCGCCTACACCTTCCCGCCGAACCGGCAGGACCTGTCCGTGCTGCGGGTGGTGTGCCGCAACGGATTCACGACGGACCTCTCCGACCTCTTCCTGGAGGACCTGGAGACGCTGCTGCCCGAACTGCGGAGCCAGCCGCACCCGCTGGACCGGCCCGAGAACCTGGCCACGGCCTTCCACCACTGAGCCGGGGCGGGGGCCGGGCCGGATGCTGGGCCGGATGCCCGCCGTCAGCCCGTCCGGGGCGCGGCCGTCAGCCCGTCTGTGAGGTCTCCTGCAGGAACTCGGTCCTGCGCCGGACCGCCTCCAGGGCGCCGGGCCGGCGGCCGGGCACCCGTCCGCGCAGCGATATCAGGAAGGGGGCGAGGGAGCCGGCCCTGGCCGAGTCCTGGACGTACTGCCACTGGTGGTGGGCCCGGTCCACCGCCCCTTCGACGTCCGGGTCGTCGGCGGCCTGGCCATTGCCCAGCCGGGCGTCGGCCACCGACATCCACAGCTCGCAGGCGCGGGCGGGATCGTCGGCGAGGCGCGCGAGGTCGGCCCGTACCTCCAGCCAGTGGATGGCCTCGCCGGAGCGCGGACCTGCCGCGCGAAGGGCCTCCTGCTCCCAGGCCGCCGCCATGGAGGCGGCCTCGCTGTGCCGCCCGGCGTGCGCGGCCTCGAAGATCGCGGCGTGCGGATCCGTCGCGGGCGCGGGCGGCGGGGTCCGTTCCCACTCGGGGGGCGGCGGCGGGGGCGGTAGCGCGGCGAAGGGCTCGGGCACCAGCCCGTCCGGAAGGCGGTCCTGCGGGCGGGGCGCCGGGGCGTCGCCCTCTGCCTCCGCCTCTGCCTCCGCCTCCGCCTGCGTCAGGCTGTCCGCAACGCGCGTCACTATGCCGTTCGCACCGGCGGCCCGGGGCTGGTGCGGGAGGCCCGCGGGAGGGGCCGCCGGGACGTAGGCATGGACGGCGGACCCGTCGAACAGCAGCTCCGGGCCGCCGCCCAGACCCGCCTCGGCGACCGCACGCTCATGCAGCAGCGCGAACGACGCGTCCTCGGCCGCGCCCCGCAGAGCCGCGGCGAACGCCCGGCTGTAGAGCGGCGCCGCGGTCTGCCGCTTGGGCGGAGCGGGCGCGAGGGAGCCGTAGAGGGTGAGCCCGGCCGCCAGCAGCCGGCCGGCCTGAACGGGGTCGGACGACAGCCGCGGCCACGCCGTCTCGTCGGCCACCAGATCGACGAGCACCGTGGAGCTGCCCGCCGGCCGCCGCGCGAGCTCGGCCGCCAGCCAGTGCCAGGGCAGCGCGGTGTAGCGGGCGGTCCTCGGTGTCGTACGGGCCAGCGCGAAGTGCGGCAGCCGCTGCTTGGCGTCAAAGGTGAGCTGGCCCGCCAGATAGATCAACACCGGCCCTTCGTGGGCGGCCGCGGTCCGCAGATGCGTCAACACCGTCTGTGGATCGGCCGGATCCACCAGCTGTACGACGCTCGCCCCGCCCGCGGTCCCCAGTAACGCGGCGGGCGGTACGGCCGCGAGCTGGTGCAGTGCCCCGGCCGCGTCCATCAGCCGCTGTCTGCCACCCGGGGCGGCGGCGACGAGCAGTGCGTAACCGACCCCGCCCGTCGCCCTCGCGTCCGTGTCCCCCCTGTCGTTCACCATGTCAGCACCGTATCCGGAACCACCCACGACGGGTGATGGTGTGGCTCACGCGGCATTCGGGCGTGTTGGACTCGTTTCAGCGGCTGAGGCGCTGGTAACGGCCCACGGCGAGGGGGAAGAAGACCGCGAGCAGCACCAGCGGCCAGCAGACGGCGAGCAGTTGGGCGTGGTCCGCGGGCCAGGAACCGCCGCCCTGGCCAGGTCGCCCGAACAGCTCGCGGACCGCGGTGGCCGTCGCCGACATCGGGTTCCAGTCCGCGATCGCGCCGAGCCAGCCCGGCATGGACTCGGGCGAGGCGAAGACGTTCGACAGAAATCCGATGGGCCAGATCAGGACCTGCACCGCCTGCACCATCTCGGGGCGGCCGGCCACCATGGCGAGGTGGATACCGAGCCACAGCATGGAAAAGCGCAGCAGGAGCAGCAGCCCGACCGCGGCGACCGCCTCCCCGGGGCCACCGTGCCAGCGCCAGCCCATCGCGAACCCGGCCCCGATGAGGATCAGCAGACCCAGCGCCGACTGGAGCATGTCCAGGACGCTGCGGCCGACCAGCACCGCCGAGGGGGCGATCGGCATGGACCGGAAGCGGTCGATGACGCCCTTGTTGAGGTCCTGGGTCACGGCGATCATCGTGGACTCGAGGCCGAACGCCATGGTCAGCGTCAGCATGCCCGGCACCAGGTACTCCTTGTAGTCGCCACCGCCCGGGACGGTCATACCGCCGCCGAGGAAGTAGGCGAACATCAGCAGCAGCATCACCGGGAAGACCAGGCCGACCGCCAACTGGGCGGGCTGCCGCGCCCAGTGGGCGAGGCCGCGCCGGGTCATGGTCCATGAGTCGGTGGCCGCCCGGCCGAGCCGGCTCCGGGCGGCCGCGGGGTATGTCGCGGTGGTCATACGGCCGCGCCCTCCTCGATGTTCTTGGTGTCCGTGGCTTTGGTGTCGGTGGTGCCGGCGCGCTCCCCGGTGAGATGCAGAAAGACCTCGTCGAGGGTGGGGCGGCGCAGCGCGATGTCCTCCGCCTCGATCCGGGCCGTCGCCAGGGCCCGTACGGTCCCGGTGAGCGCGGTCATCCGATCGGCGACCGGCACGCTGATCCGCCGGCTGTCGGGGTCGGTCTCGACGGCGCGGGCGCGGGCCGCGGTGGCGATCAGGGAGGCGGCGGCGTCCAGTTGACCGGTGTGGCGCACCACCACCTCGATCCGGTCCCCGCCGAGCCGGGCCTTGAGCTCATCGGCCGTGCCTTCCGCGATCACCCGGCCGGTGTCGATCACGGAGATACGGTCCGCCAACTGGTCGGCCTCCTCCAGGTACTGGGTGGTGAGCAGCACGGTGGTGCCGCCGCCGACCAGCGACCGGACCGCGGCCCACACCTCGGCGCGGCCCCGCGGATCGAGCCCGGTGGTCGGCTCGTCCAGGAACAGCACCCGGGGCCGGGTGATCAGACCGGCCGCCAGGTCGAGCCTGCGCCGCATGCCTCCGCTGTACTGGCCGACCGGTTTACGGCCGGTGCCGGTGAGGCCGAACCGCTCCAGCAGCTCGTCCGCACGGCGCGCGGCTCCCCGGGCTCCCAGGTGGTAGAGGCGGCCGAACATCTCCAGGTTCTGCCGCCCGCTCAGACCCTCGTCAAGAGCCGCGTGCTGGCCCAGGAGCCCGATGCGGTAGCGGACCTCGTCGGGGTGGCGCCGCACATCGAATCCGGCGACCTCCGCCCGCCCGCCGTCGTGGCGCAGCAGCGTGGACAGGATCCGTACGGAGGTGGTCTTGCCCGCGCCATTGGGCCCCAGCAGGGCGTGGACCATGCCGTACGGAACGATCAGGTCGAGCCCGGCGAGCGCCGCCCGGCCCCGATATGCCTTCCGCAGCCCCTCGACGACGATGGCGGGTTGGTTGCTGACGCTGTCGGCCAAGGTCTTCTCCTCTCCCCTCAGTAGCGCAGTAATCAAATTTGACTACTGCGCGGCGGGAAAGATACTGCCCGAATGGGGCCTAGTCAAACTTGATTAGTGGCCGTGCTGCTCAGCCTCGGTATCGCCCTCGCCACTCGGCAGCGCGTATGGCCCCTCGGCGCCGACCGCGCTCTCCACACCGTCCATCAGCACATCGACCGAGCGCTTCCCCTCACCGGCCATCACATACGCCCCGCCTTCAAGCCGCTCGATCAACCCGCGTGTCCACTGCGCCCCGCTGTCGGCCGAGTGCACCCAGAGCTTCATCGTCTCGCCGATATGGCCCCATGCGTCGGGGGTGGCCTCCGGCGGCATCCAGTGCGCGGTGACCGCGGACCGCCACTCCTCCAGGGCCGCGACCCGCTCCTTCAGCAGGGAGATCGCCTCGGCACGCGGAAGGTCGACGATAAAGCCCACCCCGGCCGTCAGCTCGTCGATCTTCTGGTCATGGCGGACCAATGACTCGCGGAGCAGCCGGAAGTACTCCTCCTCCCCCGCCTCGGTCAGCTCGTACTCGGTGCGCGGCGGTCCGCCGACCGTGCTCGGCGCGACGTCATGAGCGACCATCAGGCCTTGTTTGGCCATCTGCTTGAGCGCGTGGTAGATCGATCCGGGCTTGGCGTTGGACCACTCGTGGGCGCCCCAGAACTCCAGGTCGTTACGGACCTGGTAGCCATGGGCCCGCCCATGCTGACGCACCGCCCCCAGCACCAGCAGCCGGATCGCTGACATCGCCCGTCTTCTCTCCCTCCCGGACCCTCCGAGGGCCCGCCGCTGTCCAGGCTAGACGGCCTTCTCCCGGCCATGGTCAGCCCCATCCCGCCGGTAGCCGATCCTCTCCCCCCTGCCACAGCCCAGTCCCCGCAGCTTTTGGGGAGACAGGACCTGGAGGCAGGGCCTACGCCCGGAGGAACGTCAGGACCGCGAGGACGCGACGGTGGGTGTCCTCGCCAGGGGGCAGATCGAGCTTGCCCAGGATGTTGCCGATGTGCTTGCCCACCGCGGCCTCGGAGACGACCAGCTCACGGGCGATGGCCGCATTGGACTTGCCCTCGGCCACCAGGGCCAGCACCTCCCGCTCACGCGAGGTGAGGCGGCCCAGGGGGTCGCGCCGGCGGCGGAACAGCTGGCGCACGACCTCCGGGTCGACGACCGTGCCGCCGTCGGCCACCCGGCGCAGCGCGTCCATGAACTCCTCGACCTGCCCGACCCGGTCCTTGAGCAGATAGCCCACCGCCGTGCCGTCGCCGGAGTCCAGCAGCTCGGTCGCATAGGTCCGCTGCACATACTGGCTCAGCACCAGGATCGGCAGCCCCGGCCGCTCCTTGCGCAGGGCGACCGCCGCCCGCAGCCCCTCGTCGCTCTGCCCCGGCGGCATCCGTACATCGGTGACCACCAGGTCCGGGGAGTGTTCGGCGACCGCCTCCCGCAGCGCGGGAGCGTTGCCGACGGCCGCGGCGACCTCGTGCCCGAAGCGGGCCAGCAGCCCCACCAGCCCCTCACGCAGCAGCACGCTGTCCTCGGCCAGGACTAGCCGAAGACTTCGATCGGCTCGCACGGTATCTCCACGCTCAGAATCGTCGGCCCGCCGGGCGGGCTGGAAAGCCTCAGTGTCCCATCGAGCGCCGCCACCCGGTCCGACAGCCCGGTCAGCCCGCTGCCTCCTGCCCGGCCTCCCGAGCCGCCCGGCAGCAGGACCGCGCCACCCACCCCGTCGTCCAGGACGGTTACGAACAGCGAGCCCTCCCGTATCTCGGCCCCGACCTCGGCCAGCCCCGCCGCGCTGTGCTTGGCGACATTGGCCAGCGCCTCGCAGACCACGAAGTACGCGGCCTTCTCGACCGGTTCGGGCAGCCGCCCCAGCCCTGAGGCATTCACCAGCACGGGGACCGGCGAACGGTCGGCGGCGTCCCCCAGCGCCGCCTCCAGGCCCCGGTCGGCCAGCACCTGGGGGTGTATTCCATGAATCAACTCCCTCAGCTCCGCCAGCACCTTGCCCGCCTCGCCATGCGCCTTGGCGAGCTGGTCGGCCAGCGGCCCCGGCGGGGCGTCCAGCCGCGCCAGACCCAGCGTCATGGTCAGCGCCACCAGCCGCTGCTGGGCGCCGTCGTGCAGATCCCGCTCTATGCGCCGGCGCTCCGCCTCGAAGGCATGCACCAGCCGGGCCCGCGACCGGGCCACCTCGCCGAGCTCTTCGCGCAGCTCGCCTTCGGGACCCACGAGGAGCAGATGGGCGAACGCGGCGCGCACCGCGGCGAAGACACCCAGGCCGTAGAGGCCAACCGGCAAGAGCAGCACCCCCGCCAGGGACCACGCGGACGCCTCGGGATAGGAGGTGACCGACCAGTACTTGAGGGCCTGGGCCTGGCCGTCGCCGTCCAGGGCCAGCAGTATCGGAGTGGCCATCATCGCCAAGGACGCCCCCAGCGCCCCCAGCAGGGCCAACGCGTCCGCCATCCACAGGCCGAAGGCGAACAGCACCGTGTACGCCAGCTCGTACCAGGTCGTCCGCTCCTGATACCGCACGCGCGCCCAGGCGAGGAGCCCCGGCTCGTCCGGTGTGCGGTGCGGGTTACGGGCCGGGCTGTTGTCCACCAGCCGCAGCCGGCGGCGCTCGATCGCGCCGACCGGCACCCCGGCCAGCCCCAGCGCGACCAGCACCGGCAGCCCGATCACCAGTATCGTCAACGCCCCGCCGACCAGGGCGACGGCGACGATGCCGAGCAGCGCGAGCGCCCCGACGGGCGCGCTGCTCATCAGATACAGCACCGCGCGCCAGGGCCAGGCGGATCGCAGATAGCCGGGCTGATACAGCGCCTGCCGGACATTTCGTGTGGACATGCAAGAACGGTACGGTCCGGCACCCCCTCGCCACAGTCGGTCCAGTAGGCGTCTTGGGGGTATGGCTGGCCATACCCCGGAACTATGCCCAGTGGTCGTGAACGGGCGGGCCGGGGCCGGTTGTCTGGAAGGCATGACACGAACTGACCTGGACACCGCGGCGGTCCGGCTCTCGCGGGTGAGCCGGCGCTATGACGCAGGCTCCGGCGCGGACGGGGTGACGGCGCTCGACGACGTCAGCCTCTCCTTTCCCGCGGGGAGCTTCACCGCGGTCATGGGCCCCTCCGGCTCCGGCAAGTCCACGCTTCTGCAGTGCGCGGCGGGCCTGGACCGGCCCGACTCCGGCTCGGTGTCGATCGGCGGCACCCCGTTGGAGGGGCTGAGCCAGACCCGGCTGACGCGGCTGCGCCGGGAGCGGATCGGCTTCGTCTTCCAGTCCTTCAATCTGCTGCCCTCGCTGACCGCCGCGCAGAACGTGGCCCTGCCGCTGCGGCTGGCCGGCCGCGCCCCCGCGCGCGCGGAGATACAGGGGGCGCTGGCCCGGGTGGGGCTGGCGGACCGGGCCGGACACCGCCCCAGTCAGCTGTCGGGCGGCCAGCAGCAGCGGGTGGCGCTCGCCCGCGCCCTGATCACCCGGCCCCAGGTGCTGTTCGGCGATGAGCCGACCGGCGCCCTGGACTCCGCCACCAGCCGCGATGTCCTGCGGCTGCTCCGGGAGCTGGTCGATGCCGAGCGGCAGACCGTCGTCATGGTCACCCATGACCCGGTGGCCGCCTCGTATGCCGACCGGGTGGTCTTCCTCGTCGACGGGCGGGTGAGCGGAGAACTCCAGCGGCCGACCGCCGAGCAGGTGTCCGCCCGGATGACGCGGCTGGAGACGGTCCCGTGCTGAGGATGACGCTCGGCGGCCTGCGGACCCGATGGATCACACTCGTCGGCACGTTCGTCGCGCTGGGCCTCGGGGTCGCGCTGATCGCCACCATGTGCCTGGCCCTGGCCTCCACGCTGGAGGCCCCCCGGCGGGGCCCGGAGCGGTTCGCCGCCGCGCCCGTGGTGGTGCGCGGCGCCGACACCCTCACCGTTCCCGTACGACGCGGCCCGGACACCGAGAAGGTGTCGGCGCCGCTGGCCCATCCCCGCCCGGTGCCGCCTGAGCTGGTGGCCCGGCTCGGGCGGCTGGGCCCCGTGACACCGGACCGCACCTTCCCCGTGCGCTCGGCCGCGCTCCCCCAGGGCGCCGTCGGCCACCCCTGGTCCGCCGCGGCCTTCACCCCGTACCGGCTGACTGCCGGGCGGGCGCCGCAGAAGGCCGGGGAGGTGGTCGTCGCGGGGAGCGAGGTGAGGGTCGGCGACCGGATCCGCGTGGGGACCGCCTCGGGGGACAAGACCCGTGTCGTGGTGGGCACGGTCCCCGGGTCGGCCTTCGAGAGCGCGGTGTTCTTCACCGACGGCGAGGCCGCCCGCCTCTCGCCCCGGATCGACGCGCTGGTGGTGCGCGCCCCAGCCGCCGAAGTGCGCGAGGCGGTGGCGGACACCGCCGGGGTGCAGGTCCTCACCGGCGCGGACCGGCGGCGGGCCGACCCCGACCCGGACCGCGACAGCCGGGCCCTGCTCACGGTCAACGCGCTGCTCGGCACGGCGGCCGGGGTGACCGGCTTCGTCTCCGTCTTCGTGGTCGCCTCCACCTTCGCCTTCGCGGTGGCCCAGCGGCGCCGGGAGTTCGGCCTGCTGCGCATGGCGGGCGCCACCCCCGGCCAGCTCAGACGGGTGGTCCTCGCGGAGGCCGCGGTCGTGGGGGTGCTCGCCTCGGCCGCGGGCTGCGCGCTGGGGACCTGGGGCGCGCCATGGCTCGCGCGCCGGCTGGTGGAGGGCGGGGTGGCGCCCGAATGGTTCACCGTCGACGGTCACTTCTGGCCGCTTCCCGTGGCCTTCTCGACCGGCCTGCTGGTGGCGCTCGCGGGGGTGTGGGCCGCGGCGCGGCGCGCCGGGCGGGTCGAGCCGGCCGAGGCGCTGCGCGAGGCCGCCGTGGACAGCCGGACCATGCCGGTCACCCGACGGCTGCTGGGCGCCGGGCTGCTGCTGGCCGGGGTGGCGACGCTGGGGTGGACGCTGGCCGACGATCCGGGAGAACTGCTCAAGCGGAAGACCTACACCACCGAGCCCATGGTGCTGATCACCGCGGTCGGCCTGCTGGCGCCCTTGCTGGTACGGCCGGTGGTGCGGGCGCTGGGCCACCTGCCGGCCCGGCTGCCCGGTGCGACGGGGATCCTGGCCCGGGAAAGCGCCTCGGCCGGGGTGCGGCGGACCGCGTCCGTCGCCGCGCCGGTGCTGATCGCTGTCGCGCTCACCGGATCCCTGCTGGGCGCGGCCGCGACGGTGAGCCAGGCGAAGGCGGCCGAACTGCGCGCCCAGACCCGCGCCGACTTCGTGGTCACCGCGGGGGCGGGCTCCGAGGGGCTGAGCGCGAGCGCGGTGCGGCGGGTGTCCGATGTCCCTGGAGCGCTGGTGTCCGCGTCCGCGACCACCGCCGTGTTCTCCCGTGACGGAGAGTCGGCGCTGGTCAAGTCGGCGGCGCGGGCGGTGGATCCGGCGCGGCTCGCGGCCGTCGGGCGGCTGCCCGTGGTCTCCGGCTCGGTCCGTGACCTGGACGACCGGGGCATCGTGGTGAACGAGGAATGGGAGCGGCCCACAGTCGGCCGCCGGGTCGCCGTCTGGCTGGGCGACGGCCGGAAGGCGACGCTGCGGATCGTCGCGGTCCTGCGGACCGGCACCGGCGACAACGGCGCGTATGTCACCTGGCGGAACGCGCGCGGCGCCGCGGTGGACCGGATCGAGGTGCGGCTGCGGCCCGGGGCCGACGCGGCCGGCGTCGCCGAGGAGTTGCGAGCGGCGGTGCGGTCGGAGGGCGGGAGGGTGCTCACCCGGGACGCCTGGGTGGCGGCCGTCCATCCCCGGACGAGTCCGCAGACCCGGCTGGGCCTGCTGGTGGTGGTCGGCATCGCCCTGGTCTACGCGGGCATTGCGCTCGCCGGGACGCTGGTCATGGCCACCTCCGACCGAATACCCGAGCTGAGGGCTCTGCGGCTCGCCGGGGCCACCACCTTCCAGGTGCTGCGGGCCGTGGCGGCGGAGGGGCTGCTGACCGTGGCCGTGGGCGCGCTGCTCGGGGCGGCGGTGGCCGGGGTCCAACTGCTCGGTCTGTGGGGTGCGCTGGGTCGGCTGTCGGTCCCGGCCTCGCTCGCGGTGCCCTGGGGCGAGGTAGGCGCGGCGGTGGCCGCCTGCGCGCTGCTGGCGGTGGTCTCCTCAGTCCTGCCCGCTTGGTGCGCGCTGCGGCCCCGGCTCACCCCGCGGCGGTGAACCGGTCGCCTGCCTGATCTGCCTGAGCGACTATCCCCGATCGGCTCCCCCGACCAGCTGCCCCCGACCAGCTACGGCCCCGTCGGCTACCGCTCCGCTGCGGTCGCGGCGATGAGCTCGAAGGCCGTCTTGCCGTCGATGGTCTCGCGGACGATGTCGGCGTGGCCGGCGTGGCGGCCGATCTCCTGGATCAAGGTGAGCAGGAGAAAGCGCATGGAGCGCACACTGCCTTCGGGGAACCACGGCGCCGGGGGCAGCGGGAAGGTTCCGTTCAGGTCGGGCAGCGAACGTATGAACTTCTCGGTCTCGGCCGCCACCCCGTCCCAGAAGGCGAGCACGTCCTTGACCGTCGCCCGCCCCTCCTCGGGCTCGAAGCTCAGGTGAAAGTTGGAGTGGTCGCGCGGGATGGAGTGCGGCACCTGCTTGGCGTCCTCGACCCATGCCTGCTCAACCTCGGCGACGTGCTTGAGCACGCCGAACAGCGACAGCTCGCTGGCGGACGGCTTGAGGAGCGCCTGCTCGTCGGTGAGGCCGTGCAGCGTCCGACGGACGGCGCCGCGCTGGGCGTCGAGGAAGCCCAGAAGGGCTCCGGCCTCGTCGCCGTGGGCTTCCTGGTTCACCAGAGTGGGCATGGGTCCGCCTTCCGTCGGTCCTTCGGGAATTCCGTCTCCCGATGTCTCCGACACTACGGCCCCTTGCGGTCAGCCTCTGTCCTCAACGACACGTCAACCAACCGCACCGCGGCTCAGAACGGGAACTGACTGCGTCCGTACTGAACGGAGATCCACTTGGTGGTGGTGAAGTCCTCGACGAAGGAGTCGCCGTTGAGCCGTCCGAGCCCGGAGTTCCCCTCTCCGCCGAAGGGCACGATCGGCTCGTCGTGGACCGTGCTGTCGTTGACGTGGATCATGCCGGTGCGCACGCGCTTGGCGAAGCTCACCCCGCGCTCGATGTCGCCGGTGTGCACGGCGCCGCTCAGCCCGTACTCCGTGGCGTTGGCGAGCCGGATGGCGTCCTCGTCCCCGTCGAAGGGGATCAGCAGGACCACCGGGCCGAAGATCTCCTGGCTCAGGATCGCGGCGTCCTCCGCGACCCCGGTGAGCACGCTGGGGGCGACGAGGGTGCCCTCGGCCCGCCCGCGCACCAGCGCGGTGGCGCCCTCGGCGACGGCCTGGTCGACGAGAGAGCTGATGGCCTCGGCCTGGCCCTCGTTGATCAGCGGGCCGATATGCGTCGTCAGGTCGCTCGGGTCGCCGACCCTCAGCGACTCGACCTTGGCCACGAACTTCTCGGTGAACTCGCGCTCGATCCGGCGGTCCACGAGCACCCGGTTCGCGGCCATACAGACCTGGCCCTGGTGGACGAAGCGGCTGAAGACGGCGGCGTTCACCGCGTAGTCCACATCGGCGTCGTCGAGGACGACCAGGGCGCTGTTGCCGCCCAGTTCCAGGATGGAGCGCTTGAAGTGGGAGGCCGCGACGGTGGCGACATGGCGGCCGACCTTGTCCGAGCCGGTGAAGGAGATGACCTTCGGCACCGGGTGCTCGATCAGGGCGTCGCCGATCTCGGCGATGTCGGTGACCACCACATTGAGCAGCCCGGCGGGCAGCCCGGCGTCCTCGAAGACCTTGGCGACCAGCCCGCCACCGCAGATCGGAGTGTTCTGATGCGGTTTGAGCACGACGGAGTTGCCGAGCGCGAGCGCCGGGGCGACCGACTTGATCGACAGCAGGAAGGGGAAGTTGAACGGGCTGATGACCCCGACCACACCGACCGGCAGCCGGTAGAGGCGGTTCTCCTTGCCGTCGACCGGCGAGGGCAGGATGCGCCCCTCGGGCCGCAGCGCCAGCTGGATCGCCTCGCGAAGGAACTCCTTGGCGAGGTGCAGTTCGAACCCCGCCTTCACATGCGTGCCACCGCACTCCGCGATGATCGCCTCCGTGAGCTCCTTCTCACGGTCCTCGATGATCCGCAGGGCCCGCTCGAAGACCAGGCGCCGGGTGTACGGATTGGTACCGCCCCACTCCGGCTGCGCCCGCTCGGCGGCGCGGTAGGCCAGGTCGATCTCCTGGACGGTGGCCACGGTGATGGAGGCGAGCTTCTCCCCGTTATAGGGGTTGAAATCGACGATGTCCCAGGAACCGCTGCCGGTCCGCCACTCACCATCGATGTACTGAAAGGCCAGCTCGGAGAAGTAGGACATGCCATCCCTATCTGGAGGACGGGGTGCCGTTCAACGACACCGCGTACGCGTGGGGGATTGCTGACAGAACATGCATTGCTGACAGAACGTCATCTTACTGGCGTGTCAAGGTCATTGAAGGAGGCCCCGCAGCAAGTCACGGCTCTTTCCCACGGACAGGCTGTCCTCGCTCAGCCGCTCCAACACCCGCCGGTACTGCCCCACTTCCTCGGGTTTGTCGAGGTAGAGCGCGCTGGTGAGCTGTTCCAGATAGACGATGTCCGGCAGGTCGGACTCGGGAAAGCGCAGCAGGGTGAACGCACCGCTCTCCCCGGCGTGTCCGCCGAAGGAGAAGGGCATCACCTGAAGCGTGACATTGGGCTGCTCGGAGACCGTGATGAGGTGCTGGATCTGGGCCCGCATCACGGCCTGTCCGCCGTAGGGCCGATGCAGCGCCGCCTCGTCGATCACCACCTGGAAGGCCGGCCCCCGCTCGGAGACCAGCAGCTTCTGCCGCTCCAGCCGCAGCGCGACCCGGCGGTCCACCTCGGAGTGGCAGGCCTGCGGCTGACCGCGGGTGACGACGGCGTGGGCATAGCCCTCGGTCTGCAGCAGACCATGCACGAACTGCACCTCGTAGCAGGAGATATGCGAGGCGGCGCCCTCCAGACCGACATAGGTCTGGAACCAGCTCGGCAGGACATCGCCGTAACTGTGCCACCAGCCCGCGACATTGGCCTCGCGGGCCAGGCCCAGCAGGGACGCGCGCTCGGTCTCGTCCGTGACCCCGTAGAGCGTGAGCAGGTCCTCGATGTCGCGCGCCTTGAAGCTCACCCGGCCCAACTCCATCCGGCTGATCTTGGATTCGGAGGCCCGGATGGAATAACCAGCCGCTTCCCGCGTGATACCACGGGACTCGCGCAACCGCCTGAGCTGAGAGCCCAGGAGAATCCGGCGCACCACCGATCCGCTCGACTCGCTAGCGCTCATGTCTGCGACCCTCCCTGTACGGAACGCACCCTTCCGAAGGCGACCCCCGCAGCCCTGAGGCCGAAGTCTGCCACTATTCGGGCTCCGCCCTGTGCACATGTCGTTACTCAAGTGTGAGACGTACGCAAGAGGACGTAGGGAGAATCTGTGTCGAAGTTGGGTACATAGCCCCAAAAAATCTGCGTGCACGTGCATCTGCCCTTGCATCCGTTGTGCGCATTCGGAACCATAGGTCTTGCGCACGTGCAAGCTCGTACGAGATCTGGCCAGGATTCGTCAGGGCCACGGATGCAGGAGTGCTCGCATGGGGACCGAAGGCTCGACCATGCTGGAGCCCGTGTGGCTGGGGCTCCCCTCGATCGACGCCCCCGGCGTCGCCGGTTCCGCCTCCTGCTCGCTGCCCACCCGCTTCGAAGCGGTCCAAGGAGCCCGGCGGTTCACCGGGGCCACGCTCGCACAGTGGGAACTCCCGGAGATGTTCGACGAGGTCGCCCTGGTCGTCTCCGAGCTGGTCACCAACGCCCTGCGCCATGCCTGCCCCGGCGTCCGCGCGGACGGCCCGCCCGGCACGGAGGCCGAGGCGCAGGTGCGGCTGCACCTGATGCGCTGGCGCTCACGCCTGGTGTGCGCGGTGCGGGACCCGAGCGAGAGGAGCCCGGTGGCCGGCGAGGCCGACTTCAGCCAGGAGTCCGGAAGAGGGCTCTATCTCGTGGAGTCCTTCACCGACGACTGGGGCTGGCATCCGCTGGCCGGGACGCTGCGCGGCAAGGTCGTCTGGGCGCTGTTCCTGCTGCCGCGACCGCGCTAGGTGTCGCGACCGCGCCAGGCGTTTCGTCCCGACCACTCATAGGGGGCTGGACTTCGGCGGGGTCGCCGTTGCTTCCAGCGCATGCAGCTGAAAGAGCCGCGTCACATCGTGGGCGGTGACGATCCCCTCCAGATGGCCATGGTCGACGACCAGGATCGGCATACCGCCCCCGGGCCGCGCCCCCCGGTCCATGACCTCGTTCAGAAGATCGCCCGGTACGGCGAGCGTGCACCTGGAGAGCGGCGTGGCCACATCGCGTACCCGCTGCATCCCCCGGTTCCCGGACGGCACCGCCGCGAGGCCGCGCAGACTCACCAGCCCGCTCGGCCGGCCCTCGAAGTCGAGGACCGGCAGCACCGAATGCCGGGCCGGCGCCGCCACCTCGTCGATGAAGCGGTCCACGGTCAGCCAGTCGGCCCCGGCGGCCACCGGATGGGACATGGCATCGGCCACCCGCACCCCGCGCAGGGTCTCGGTGAGGGTGGCGTGCTGCCGCTCCGCGTTGGCGATGATCACCATGAAGAGACCGATGAGCGAGAACCACAAACCGCCCGTGGCCCCGCGGATGAACGCCACCCAGCCAAAGGCGATCATCGCCATGCCGAAGATCTGGCCGCTGCGGCCCGCCGCCCGCTCGGCCCGCTCCCGGTCCCCCGTGCGCCACCACATCACCGCCTGGACCACCCGCCCCCCGTCCAGCGGCGCGGCGGGCAGCAGATTGAAGACGCCCAGCAGCAGATTGGCCCACCCCAACCACAGCAGCAGCGCCGCGGGTATCCCCCAGCCGATCAGGCCGTGTGCCCCGATGCCCGCCCCGATCGCGGCGCCCCCGATCACCAGGCTGGTGATCGGGCCGCTGACGGCCACCAGCAGCGCCACGCCCGCGGTCCGTGGCCGTCCCATCTTGGTCATGCCGCCCAGCGCCCACAGCGTCACGTCCTCGACCGAGACGCCCTTCCTGCGGGCGGTGACCGCGTGCGCGGCCTCGTGCAGCAGCAGGCTCCCCATCAGCAGCGCCGCCCCGATCACGCTGGCGGCGGCGTAGACGACGTTCGAATGGCCCGGGGTCCAGGCCGGGAGCGTCTCATGGCCCAGGCCGTAGGCGAGCAGGGCCACCAGCACCGGGACGCTCCAGTGCATCCGCAGTGGCACTCCGAGAACATGTCCGACGCGCATCGACCCGTTCATAGCCGTATCTCCCCAGCCGTCTCATCCAGCCGGGCATCGCACCCACCTACCAGTGTCGCTCACCGCGGCGGGGCCCGAACGGGCCGAATCAGACTGGGCCGAATCAGACCGGCACGGGCCAGGCCGGTTCAGGCCGGGACAGATCAGGCCAGGTCGCGCACCAAGTGGTCGAATTCGCCGTCCTTGATGCCGAGCAGCATCGCCTCGACCTCGGCCGGGGTGTAGATGAGGGCCGGGCCGTCCGGGTAGCGGGAGTTCCGTACGGCGACATGTCCGCCCGGCAGCTTGGCGAACTCCACACACGAGCCCTGGGAATTGCTGTGGCTGCTCTTCTGCCAGGCGGCCTCTTGCAGGTCCGCGGCCGCCATGCCGTTGTACGGGTGGTCGCGCACAGGGCTCTCCACTGGTTAGTACAGCTGTCAACTGCCCCGGATCATAACGTTGTTGGGCTGCAAATGCATGAGCATTCGAACGAGCAAATGCATTCGCATATGCACCAGCAGATGCACGTGCACCATGTGTATCCAGACGATCACCCGATGATCACCGGGAAGCGTAGGGCAACGGCGATCCGTACGGTCGACACATACGGTCGATAGAGGTGACGCAGGAGACGCCCGACAGGTTCTCCCACATCCGGAAATTCTTCCGGATTACGTCATTCCGGGCATGGCATTCAAAAACCGCCGCATATACACGATCTCCCGGACACGGTCTCGCTGTAGTACCCGGCGTAGCGGATGATCGTCGGGTCCGCGCCCGCGGGTCATCGACGGCTCCAAGGTTCGATATTTCGAATATCATTCGTCACTCCGGACGGAAAGTAGGGATGCCGCGCCTCAGGGTCACCCCCTTTCACAGCCGTGGCCCCACCTCCGCCGGTTTTGTCAGACCCCCCTGTCACACTCACCAACATGAGATGGGCGCTGGCTGAGACGGGCGACGGGGGCGCTCGTCTCTGCCCGCTGGACCCCGCGGGGCGGGCCGCCGGTCCGATCGTCGAGATCACGGCCGCGGCCGGGGGCGCCGTCGAGGCCGTACGGTCCCGGCCCGACGTCGAGCGCTGGGTGTGGCGGTCGACCGCCGAGCTCTACCCGCGACTCCTCGCCGCGGGCGTCCGCGTCGAGCGGTGCTACGACCTGGAGGCCGCCGAGGCCCTGCTGCTCGGCCACGAAGGGCGGTGCGGCGAGCCGCGTTCGCTGGCCGCCGCATGGGCGCGGCTGCGCCGGCTGCCGGTCCCCGAGGACCCGCCGGTGCGGGCTGCCGAGACACAGCCGTCGCTCTTCGAGCCCGGCCCGGTGCCGCTGCCGCCCGGCACCGACCCCCTCGACGCGCTGCTGGCGGTCTACGCCGGACAGCTGACCCGTACGGAGGCGGCCGAACACCCCGGCCGGATGCGGCTGCTGACCGCGGCCGAGTCGGCCGGGACGCTGGTGGCGGCCGAGCTGCGCCGGGCCGGGGTGCCCTGGCGGGCCGACCGCCACCGCGAGCTGCTGGACGAACTGCTCGGCGAGCGTTACCCGGGCGGTCTGGAACCGCAGCGGCTGGCCGAGCTGGCCGACGAGGTGTCCCGCGCTTTCGGAGGCGTACGGGTGCGGCCCGATCTGCCGGCCGAGGTCCTCAAGGCGTTCGCGCGCGCGGGCATCTCGCTCAGCTCCACCCGCGCCTGGGAGCTGCGGGACATCGACCACCCCGCCGTGGAGCCGCTGCTGCGCTACAAGAAGCTCTACCGTCTGCACACCGCGCACGGCTGGGCGTGGCTGCAGTCCTGGGTGCGGGACGGCCGCTTCCGCCCCGAGTATGTGCCCGGCGGCACGGTCTCCGGCCGCTGGACCACCAACGGCGGCGGGGCGCTGCAGATCCCCAAGGTGGTGCGGCGGGCGGTGGTCGCCGACGAGGGGTGGCGGCTGGTGGTCGCCGACGCCGACCAGATAGAGCCACGTGTCCTGGCGGCCGTCTCCCGCGATCCGGGCCTGATGGAGATAGCGGGCAGCGGGCGGGATCTGTACGCGACGCTGTCCGACCGCGCCTTCTCCGGCCGGCGCGACCAGGCCAAGCTCGCGCTCCTCGGCGCGATCTACGGCCAGACCTCGGGCGACGGTCTCAAGCACCTCGCCGCCCTGCGGCGACGCTTCCCGGCGGCCGTGGCGTACGTGGACGAGGCGGCCCGGGCCGGTGAGGAGGGGCGGCTGGTGCGCACCTGGCTGGGCCGCACCTGCCCGCCCGCCTCCGCGGGCGGCGACCCGGCCGACGAAGCGGGCCTGCCGCGCGACCAGGACGAGGAGCCGACGTACGGCAGTACGGCCGGCGCCCGCGCCCGCGGGCGGTTCACCCGTAACTTCGTCGTCCAGGGCAGCGCCGCCGACTGGGCGGTGCTGGTGCTCGCCGCGCTGCGGCAGTCGCTGGCCGGGGCGGGGCTCCGCGCTGAGCTGGTGTTCTTCCAGCACGACGAGGTCATCGTGCACTGCCCGGCCGAGGAGGTCCCGCAGGTGCGGCAGGCGATCGCGGCGGCGGGCGAGACGGCGGGGCGGATCGCCTTCGGCGAGACGCCCGTGCGGTTCTCGCTCACCGCGGCCGCCGTGGAGTGCTACGCCGACGCCAAGGACAACCCGGACGTCGGCGAGTACGCCGAATAACCGACGAGTACGGCGAATAAGCCGCGTGGGCCGGATACGCCGAATAGGCCGAGTAATCGGATCGGTCGGCAGCGGCGAGGGCCGTTCCTCGCCCGACCGGCGCAGCACCGCAGGCGAGGCGGGCGGTCCGGCCCACACGATGATCACAGGGCCGCCGGGCCGACGGCCCCACCACCCCGCCCGCACGGGAAACCTGACCGCACGGGAGACCCGACCACACAGGAGACCTTGCAGGAGGCCTGACATGACCATCAGCCTCGATCGGTTGCGCCGCTGCTCCATCGCCGTCGACCTCGGCGCCGCGAGGACCCGGGTCTATCTCAGGCGCACCGGCCTCGTCGTCGACGAGCCGAGCGTCGCCGCAGTGAACACCCGCACCGGGGGGCTGATCGCGGTGGGGGCGCTCGCCGAGCGGATGATGGGCCGCACCCCCGACCATATCCGGGTCGTACGGCCCGTATCCGGCGGCCGCGTCGTCGACATCGCCATGGCCCAGCGCATGTTGCGGTTCCTCGTCGGCAACAAGGTACGCCGGGCCTGGCGGCGCAAGCCGCTGCTGAGCGCCGCCGTGTGCGTCCCGCACGACGCGGACCCGCTGGCGGAGCGCGCCGCCGTCGAGACGCTGACCGGGCTCGGCGCCCGGCGGGTGGAGCTGGTCGACACACTGATCGCCGCCGCCGTGGGCTGCGGTCTGCCGGTCGAACGGCCCGAGGCGACGATGATCGTGGTGTGCGGGGCGGCCGCCACCCAGGTCGCGGTGTTGTCGCTGGGCTCGATCGTCTCCGCCGAGCAGGTGGCGGTCGGCGGGGAGACGATCGACCACGCCCTCGTCCAACATATGCGCAACGAGCATGCGTTGATGCTTCCGAGCCAGGCCGTCCGCCCGCTGCACCAGGCCCTGAGCGGCACGGGCGCGGCCACGGACGACACCGAGGTGCACGGCCGCGACGTGGCCACCGGACTCGCCCGCTCGGTGCAGATCGACGTCGAGGGCATCCGGGCCGTGGTGCAGACCCCGCTGACCGGGGTGCTCGACGCGGTCGGCACGGTGCTCCGCCGCTGCCCGCCCGATCTGGTCGCCGACCTCGCGGAGCGCGGCATCATGCTGGCGGGTGGAAGCGCGGGGCTCCCCGGTTTCGACGATCTCCTGCGGGAGGCGACCGGTATGCCGCTGCATATCGCCGAACACCCCGACACCTGCGCGGTCGAGGGGCTTGGCGCGATGATCGAGGGCTCGGTGCGGCCCGTCGTCCTCGACCCCCTGGCCTCCTGAAGGCCACGACAGCGCAGCCTGCCGACCACGGCAGCACAGCCCTGAGGACCCGTTCGGCAGAGCCCGACGGCCGGTGCGGAACGGCGGCGTCCGCGGCCGCTTCAAGAAACTTCGCCACGAGTTGAGCGGCGTTCCCGCCCCGTCCGTAGTGATGGAGGAAGAGGCCGTCCGGGCCACACAACCCCCGGCCAACACACCGGGAGTGTCTGCTGATGATGTCCAACTCGGGTTCCGTCCTGGAGGTTCTGGTGCGCGACGACGCCGCCGTGACCGATACACATCGGTCGAGATCCCAGCGCGGTACGCCGGACGAGGAGCTGATGCGCGCGCTCTACCAGGAGCACGCCGGACCGCTGCTCGCCTTCGTACTGCGCCTGGTGGCAGGCGACCGGCACCGGGCCGAGGACGTCGTCCAGGAAACCCTCGTCCGCGCCTGGCGCAACGCCGACCAGCTCAGCAGGGCCACCGGCTCGATCCGGCCCTGGCTCGTCACCGTGGCCCGGCGGATCGTCATCGACGGACACCGCAGCCGCCAGGCCCGTCCGCAGGAAGTCGACCCCTCCCCGCTGGAGCTCATGCCCGCCGAGGACGAGATCGACCGGGCCCTGCGGCTGATGACCCTCTCGGACGCGATGCACGACCTCAGCGACGCGCACCGCGAGGTGCTCGTCGAGACGTACTTCAAGGGCCGCACGGTCAACGAGGCGGCCCAGACGCTCGGCATACCCAGCGGGACCGTGCGGTCCCGGGTCTTCTACGCGCTGCGCTCCATGAAGCTCGCGCTTGAGGAAAGAGGAGTGACGGCATGACCGCGCAGGCGCACCACGCCGGGCACGACGCCGTCGGCGCGTACGTACTCGGCGTGCTCGACGACGCGGACGCCACGTACTTCGAGCAGCACCTGGCCGGTTGTGACGACTGCGGACGCCGACTCGACGAGCTGGCAGGGCTGGAGCCCATGCTGGCGGAGCTGGCCTCCGGCGTCCCCGGCATCCACGGCGCCCCCGGCCGGCCCGGGCTCACAGGCGTCCCGCACTCCTTCACCGCCACCCCCAACGGCATCGACACGCTCACCGCGCGACCCGGCCCCGGGCTGCTGGACAACATGATCGGCGAGGTCGCCGTGGTCCGGCGCAAGCGGCGCCGCCGGCACCTCTCCCTGGTGGCCGCGGCCGCTGTGCTGATCATCGGCGGACCGCTCGGCGCGGTGGCGCTCACCTCCGACGACGGCTCGAACACGGTCATCAGCGCCGAGACCACCGCGAGCAAGACCTTCGAAGCGATGCCCACCAAGGTCCAGGCCACCGACCCGGACACCAAGGTGAACGCCACGATCGCGCTGAAGGACAAGATGTGGGGCACCGACGCCATGCTGCGGCTGAAGAACGTCAAGGGCCCCCTGGCGTGCAGCATGATCGCGGTCTCCAAGAGCGGTGAGAAGCAGGTCATGACGACCTGGTCGGTGCCGCCTCAGGGGTACGGCATCGCGGACAGCCCGGACAAGAGCGCCCAGGCTCCCCTGTTCACCCAGGGCGGCTCGGCCTTCAAGGCGGCCGACATCGACCACTTCGAGATCCGCACGCTCGACGGAAAGCTCCTGGTCTCCGTGAAGGCCTGAGCCCTGGCAGCCTCCTCCCTCACCCCCCACCCCCACCATCACTCGAACCGCCGATCACGGCGTGCGCCGATGTGTGCGCGGTGTTACACAGAGTGTGACAGTCGTCACCGCGTCCCGGGGGGTCAGGATCCGAGGAGGCACCCGTGGCTGACCCGGACGCCCGTCAAGAGCGCATGTTCGCCCAGTACGTGCTGCCCGAGGTGGAGGTGCTGCTGCGGGTGGCGATGTCGCTGACCGCGCAGCCCGCCGATGCCGAGGACCTGGTGCAGGACACCCTGCTCAGGGCCTACCGGGCGGTCGGCCGGTTCGACGGCCGCCATCCGCGCGCCTGGCTGCTGACGATCATGCGGCATGCGGAGGTGAGCCGGCGCCGGCAGCGCAGACCGCGTCTGCTCGACGACCCGGACACCGAACTCGACCGGCTCGCGTCCGCTCCGGGCGCGACACCCGCCGCCTCGGGCGCGACACCCGAGGAACTGGTGGTCGACACGGCCTTCGACGAGGCCGTGGACGCCGCGTTCACCGCGCTGCCGCTGCGCGATCAGCAGGTGGTGCGGCTGGTGCATGTGGACGGGCTGTCGTACGCGGAGGCCGCGCAGGTGCTGGGCGTGCCCAAGGGGACGGTGATGAGCCGACTGCACCGGGCGCGCAAGCGGATCCGGGATCGATTGGTGGCCGCGGGACCTCAAGGACAGCGAGGTGGGGCATGAGCAGCAGGTGGTGGATGTGGTGGCGGAGCACCGAGCGCCAAGAGGCCAGGGAGTGTCTTGCGGACGGCGCTGAGCTCCAGTCGTATCTGGACGGTGAGCTGGACGGGCCGGCCGCGCGCCGGGTCCGGGCGCATGTGGCACGGTGCCACCGCTGCGCCCGGGAGCTGGCCGCGTATCAGCGGATCACGAACGCGCTGACCTCCCGCGGGGCCCGCGAGGGCCCGGACGAAGCGGCGCTCGGACGGCTGCGCGACCTCGTGGGCTCCCTCGACTCCTTCGTGGACCCGGCCGGAAGCCGGGCCGAGGAGCGGCCCCAGGACCGGACCCCGGACCAACCTCAGAACCAGCCCCAGAACCGGATCCAGGACGAGGTTCCGGACCTGGCGCCCGAAGAGGCGTCGCTGCCGCCCGGAGAGCCGGACGCCAGTGAGAGCGCGGTCCCCAAAGCGGGAGCGTGAGGTCGCGCAGCAGAACGTCGCGCAGCAAAACAAGGCCGATCAGACAGGCGCCGACCGCCAGGGCGGCGTCGGCGAGATTGAACACCGGGCCGCGGGCCGTGACCATGATCCAGTCGATGACCGCGCCCCGCAGCGGCCCGGGGTGTCGTACGGCCCGGTCGGCGCCGTTGCCGAGCGCGCCCCCGGCGATCAGCCCGAGCGCCAGCGCCCGGGTCCGGCTGCGGACCCGCAGCCCCGCGCCCGCGGCGGCCAGTGTCGCGACCGCCCCGACGAGGGTGATCAGCACGATCAGCAGGGGCCGGCCCCGCCCAAGGCCGAAGGCCACCCCGGTGTTGCGCACCAGCAGGGTGTGCACCGGCCCGAACGCGCCCTGCGGCCCCACGGTGCCGTCGAGGGCCGCCACCGCCCATGCCTTGCTCACCTGGTCGGCCGCCACCACCGCGAATACGGCCAGCGGGAAGAGTACGCGGCCGGTGCGCTGCTGGGGCTTCATCGTCGGCCTCCTCGCGGCCGGCCTCCTCGCGCCTTCGGGGTCGGCGCGGAAAGCGGGCCCGGACAGGAAACCCGGCGAGGTGACGTATCGCTTCCGCCTGGACCCGCGTTTTTGCCGAGGCCGCGCTTCTTTGCCGTACGCGGGCCCGTACCCGGGTACGACGGAGGGCCCGCAGGCGGCATTGCCTGCGGGCCCTCGCTGTCCACCGCCGGGGTGCGGCGGCCGTACCGAAGGGGTTACTCCGACGTCTTCCCCTTCGCCGACAGAAGCGGCGTCTGGTACTTGGACAGCATCTTCATCTTGTTCTTGTCGACCGTCTTCCAGTCGTTGTTGAGGACACCACCGGTGTCACCCGAGTTCGGGTTCAGGGACCAGTAGGTGTAGCTGATCTGGTTCTTCTTGAGGTAGTCCATCAGGGCGTTCTGCCACACGGCCTCGGAGCTCTTGCCCGCGGTCTTGCGGCCACCGAACTCACCGAGCAGCACCGGAGCGATGTTCTGCTTCTTGATGTAGGCCCAGTGCTTCTGCCAGATCGCCGGCATGTTCTTCGGGAAGTCCTTGGCCATGAACCAGTTCTGGTTGTACACACCCGGGCCGTAGTCGTGCGCCGAGTAGACGACCTTGTTGGGCTCCTTCAGCTTGACCGGGTACTTCTTCACACCCTGGAGGTCGCCGCCCCACCAGAACTGCTCGTTCTTGTGACGGTCGGTGCCCTCGACGAAGATCAGCCAGTTTTTGTTGACGGCGTGGATCGCGTTACCGGCCTTCTCGGCCGCCAGGCGCCAGTCGGTCTTCGGGTTGCCGTCGCCCCACGTGGCCTGGCCACGCGGCTCATTGTGCAGGTCGGCGCCGATCACCCGGGGGTTGTCCTTGTAGCGCTTGGCCAGCTGGGTCCAGTCGTCCAGCCACTGCTTCTCGGTGAGGTTCTGGCTGTACCACAGCTCGCTCTGGCCGTACTGGTCAGGACGGTGCTGGTCCAGGATCACCATCATGCCGCGGTCGGTGGCACCCTTGACGATCTTGTCCATGATCTGCTGACCGGTGAGGCCCTTGAGGTCCGGGTTCTGCTTGAAGTCGATCCCGTTGGGCTTGCTCTTGGCCGCGAACATCTCGTTGGAGTACGGCAGCCGGATCGTGTTGAAGCCGTTGTGCGCGATCTGGTCGAGCATGCTCTTCCAGCTACGGGTCCACAGGCCGTGCGGCGCGAAGCTGCCGGTCTCGGCACCGAACCAGTTGATACCGGTCAGCACGACCTTGTGCCCCTTGGAGTCCACGATGTCGCCACCGCGGGTGGACAGCGGACCGTCGACGGCCCCGCCCTTGGCCGTCGCGGCCGAGGCGGAAGAGCCGGACGAACCAGAATCGGAATCGGAATTCAGAGCGAACGCGGTCACGGTGCCACCGATGGCAGCAGCCACGACAACTCCGGCCGCGATACCGACACGCAGCCGGTAGGAACGCGGCCCACGCTTCGACTCGGCGGTCTCGGAAACGGTCGGAACGTTGTTGTCCATGGGGGAATTCATTCGGTGAGACTCCTGAGAAATTGGGGGATGGCTGTTTTCAGGACGCTGGGGGTATTCGTCGGAGGGTCCAGACATTCCACTCGCGGGTCGGAGACTGCGGTCAGCCGGACTAGCCGCGCGCGAGGAAGGAGATCTGCGACCAACAGGTCGAGTCGGAGCCATTTCCAGCTCGACTTGTCCACGTCGATGAGCACCACATCCGGCTGCCTCCGCTCGGCCAGCGAAATTGCTTCACGGACCGATCTGGCGGCGCCGACAAGTTCCAGTCCGGGTGTTTCGTCGACCAGGTCGGCGATCGCACTCGAAACCAGATGGTGGTGCTCCACGACGAGAACTCTTTTCATCGGTGGAGCTCCTTCAGGCGGCTTTCCCTTTCGCTCAACGACATTAGGGAATCCACCGGGGCCGAATCACCGTACACACGACTGAAATCTCGCTACCTCAATTGCGGGAATGCCGGGCACGCCAAACGGCCGAATTCCGCCTACCTCGATTGC
>NZ_JBHWES010000050.1:0-92554 GCF_042734105.1 Streptomyces sp. NPDC059679
CCCCGTCATCGCCGAGCTCGCGTTCGAGATGTTCCACCGCTACGCCCACCGCGAGACCCTGCGCCGCCTCGGCCGCGTCGCCCAGACCCTCCCCGTCCTCGGCAAGTGGGCATGGCTCTTCCACCCGAACCGGTCCCGCAAGACCATCGACGCTCACATCAAGGCCGCGCTCACCGAGCACGAGGCTGTCGCCGAGCGCCGCGAGGAAGTCTCCGGTCTCCGCGCCCGCCTGACAGTCAGTCTCCCCATCGCCACCCCCGAGGTCTCCCCCGCCGGTTTCGACCCGGCATCGGTCTCCCTGGAACGACTGGAGACCAGCGCCCTGGAGACCAACAGCAGCGAGACCACTCGACTGGAGACCGCCGAGACCACGGTCTCCGAGACCCGCGAGACCGCTGAGACCGAGACCCGCAACCAGGCGCGAGACCGGTCTCCCGAGACCAAGACCAGCACAGAGACCACCAAGACCGAGACCAGTCTCCCGGTCTCCCGCCCCCAGGTCTCCCCCGATACCGGCAAGGTCACCGCTATCGGAGACCGCGAGACCGAGACCAACAAGCTCCTCGACCTCATGAGGTCTCGCGGAGACGCCATGAAGGTCTCCCTCAACGACGCCATCGCCGAGACCGGACGTCCCAAGGCGACCGCTGCCAAGCGACTGAAGACCGCGCGAGACCTGTACCTCAAGGAGACCTCCGAGACCCAGGTCTCTCGGTCTCCCAAGACCGGCGAGACCGAGACCGCCTGAGACCGAGACCAGGAGACCAGAGACCATGACCCGCTGCATCAACGAGACCTGCACCGAGAACGCGACCGTTCACACCCCGGTCTCGCTCTGCACGCCCTGCGCCATCGAGACCGCGCTCGGAGTCCTCCCCCTCGCCCTGGCAAACGCGCTCACCGACGCACGCGAGACCACCACCGCACCGGCGGACGTCGAGACCGTGGAACCGACCGAGCGGGAGCGAGCCGCCATCACGGCGCTGCGCATCACCAACGCCCCGATCACCCGCCGCACGGTCGGCCAGGCCATCCGGTCCATTGGCGGAACCTGCTCCACTGACCGCGCCAACGCCCTATCCGCCTGGGCCCGATCAGGATCTGACCTGGCCCTTTTCGACCAGGAGACCTGATGAGCGCAGAGACGATTACCCCGGGCGGGTTTGACCTTTCGCCGACGCCCTCAGCCGCTACGCCGAGTGACATCAACGGCGGCGGGGCGGGGCGGGGCGGAAGCCAGAACGGCTCAGGAAGCCCCCTCGTGGTCGTTCAGCAGCCCCGCGGCGCCGCCCCGCCCCGCCCCGCCCCGCGCCAAAACCGGAACAACACAGACAACTCGTTGCGAAACGGATACGCCGCGATCTCACACAGCGTGAGCGGCGAAACGGCCGCGATCGGGGCCGGATTCCTGATCGCGGGCCCTGTCGGCGCCATCGTCGGCGGCATAGCCGCGCCAGCTGTTCTCGCCGCCACGATGTGGCGCAGCAGGCGCCGTGAGCACGACGAGAACACGAACCGGAACAGCACGGGCGCGGGGAATTCGGGCCGCGATCCATTCGGGAACGAGCGCGGAAATGGCGGCCGGAACAACGGCGGCGGGGGCAGGAACAACACCCCCGGCGGCCGTCACCGCTCGCCGAACGGCTCGGGCGGCGGTCGACACAAGACGCCGAAGGGCCCCGGAAACGGCAACGGGAACGGCGCCAGCGGCGGCACGAACCGGAAGCCGAAGGTGAAGGACCCGGTCGCCGACAAGCTTGGGAAGGCCGGCAAGGGCCTGACGGACAAGTTGAGGAACCGGAACAAGACCGACAAGGCGCCGAAGCACGGGAAGCACGACGGCGCCAGCGGCGGCTCGGGCAAGGGCGCCGGCACCGACCCGAAGGGCACGACCGGGAAGGACCCGAAGGACAGCAAGGGCCGCAAGTGGCTCAAGGACCGGGGCCCGCAGCCCGACAGCCCGAAGCCGTGGCGCGACCGGGGCGACAAGCCCGAGAAGCCGAAGAAGGACCGGAAGAAGAAGGGCAGCGACGACGACGCCGCGTCGACGACGGCCCGCGACGGCCTCGACCTGAAAGACCCGAAGGGGCCGAAGGGCGGCGTCGGCGACGACGCCCCGCCGAAGCCCGATTACGACCCGGACGAGTACGTCGACGCCGAACTCGTCGACGACGACCTGCCCCCGAAGCCGGGCGTCGACCCCGACGACGTCATCGACGTCGACGTGATCGACGAGGACCGTATCGCCCTCGTCAAAGCGAAGCGCGAAAAGGAGCGCCGCCGCCAGGCGATCGCCGCTGGCAAGCAGGCAGAGAAGGACGCCGCCCGGGACGGCACCATGGGCGACCCCCTGAAGGTGAAGCTCGAGCGGATCCGCGAAGAGAACCAGCGAATCGATCTCGAACTGCACCGCGAAGACCAACTGATCGCCCTCGCGGCGGGGACCGAAAAGCGAAGGAGCAACCCCGTGTCCTACCCCGTAGCCACGACACAGCCGACGGGTACCAGCACGGCCGGCGTCGCGGTCGCCCGCCAGATCGACGTGCGCGGATCGTCCGCCTACCGCATCCTCGTCGCCATGGCCGAACAGCTCGCAAACGGCCTGCACAACGACGATGACGCCGACATGGCGGATCACGTCGTCGAGCTCGTCGGCATCCCCGCCATGTGCCGAAGCCTGGCGACCGCCGTCCGCGAGGCTGCCGCCGCACTTCAGAAAACGGCGCCGCTTCACCCCTCGGTCGTCAAGCACATGAACAACGCGGCGGTTGCGGCCCTGACCGCCGCACGGATGGCAGACACGATCATCGCCGTTTTCGTGCAGGCACACCGCGAGGACATCTACCGCGTGATGCAACCCCGCGTTGGCGAGGAACGGTGGAACATCCGCAACGCCGCGGGCACCCTCGACGGCGCGAAGCTGCGGGCCGCGATCCTGTCGGCCGGACAGCAGCGCCTCGCCCTTCCCGCGGGAAGCTCACCGACCGGCGCGACGACCAGCGGCTCGGGCAAGCTCGTACCGGCCTCGCACGGCAGCACGAAGAAGCTGATCAGCCTGATGAAGGGCTTCGACCGGGGCCACATGGTCGTGTGCCTGTCCGAGGTCGCCGGCTCGGCCCGCGGCGTTGAGGTCGTCGCTGACTCGGTGATGCGCCTGTACCGGCGGATGGCGAAGTCGTGGCCGACCGAGGATGTCGTCGACGACACCGTCCGGGCCACCGCCTCGAAGGTCAAGACCGTCGCGGCCGAGCTGCAGAAGGCGATCAAGGCGGCGCAGCGTGCCCATGAGCGCGATCTGCGCCTGAACGCGAAGCCGCGCAAGGGAGCGCAGGCCGAGAAGGCATGGGACGTCGTCAAGGGCCGTCGAGGCTAAGGACCGGAAGGAGATCAAGGCCGTGACCACAGCACAGATTCCTGCAGGGCTCGAGACGCCGTCGGACAAGCCGAAGCGTTGGGACTTCAGCCGCGACGCCGTCACCCCCGGGCGCCTCACGGCGTGGGGCGCCGAACTCGCCTGCGCAAGCGCGCTCGTCGCACCGCTCGCCGACATTCCGTGGGAGGCCGGCGCCGCCGCGGGCGTCGTCTGCACGGGCGCGGCCATCGTGTACGAGAAGGCCAAGGGGTCATGGCGACGCGTGATGGTGGCGCGCGCATCATCGTGGCTCGCAACCACCGGATGGCTTTCGTACGCTCTCGCCACCCGCCCGACGCTGCTGACGATGGCGATCGGCGTATCGACGTGGGCCGCCGGCGCCGCGGTGAACATCGGTATGGACAAGTGGGGAGAGACGACGCGCGAGGCCGAGAAGGAACTCGACCGCCGCCTCGCGCAGGGCGAAGAGATCGCGAAGGCCCAAGAGGGTTGGGCGAAGCTCTTGTACGACATCTGCGGGATCGAAGGCGCCGTCGCCGATCCGATCGTCGACCGGTGGCCGTCCGGCGCCGGATACACCGTCAAGGTTGCTCTCCCATCCCACATGAACATCGACGCCCTGAAGGGGTACGAGGCCGAACTCGCCGGTGCCCTGCACCTGCCCAAGGGAGGCGGCGTCGCCTTTTCCGACGGAGGCGCCGACATCCCCCGCAACGTCGTGTTCATCGCCGTCACACAGAAGAACCTGATGGCGGGCGCGATCCCCTACCCGAGCCTGTCCCCGTCCACAGTGAACAAGCCGATCCCGTTCGGTCGGATCGGCAACGGCTCCGAAGCCTCCCTGAACCTCAAGGACGAAGGCGCCCTCGCCGTCGGCGCCCAGGGCTCCGGCAAGACCGCACTGATGAAGACCATCGGCCTCGGCTACATCCGCTGCGACGACGGCATCCTGTGGGACATGGACACCTCCGCGAAGATGTCCGCCCCCTTCATCAACCCCTACCTGCGGCACGGCATCGGCGTACCCCTCGTCGACTGGCCCGCGACCACCGCCGACGAGTGCGAACTGATGGTGCTCGCCGCCCGCTCGATCATCTCCGCGCGCAAGACGTACTACGCCGACCTCCTCGAGGACGAGAACGTCGACAACCTGCCCGCCCGCCCCGACCTCCCCGCGATCCTCATCCGCGTCGACGAGACGAAGTCCATGTCGGACGCGGCAGCCGAAGGACTCGACTGGATCATCGAAGAGGGCCGGTCGGTGAACGTCCGCGTCATGAACACCGGCCTGCGCGCCACCCGCGACTTCGTCACCGCGTCGATGGACGAGCTGATGCCCGGCAGGATCGGCCTGCGCACCAACAACGCCAGCGAACTCCAGATGCTGTTCCCCGACCACGGCGCCCCCGACATGGCCGTCTTCACCGACCCCGGAACCGTCGTCTACATGTCCACCACCAAGGGCCCCTTCCAGCCCACCCCGGCGAAGGCGTACGCCACGATGCCCGACCCGTTCCCCGAGGGATCACCCGAGTGGCAGCGCATGGTCGACCTGTTCATGGACGCAGCCCGGCAACTCTCCCCGCTGCGCCCGATGCTCGACGAGGTATCCGCGAATGCGGCCGGCCTCGCCTACGGACAGCGGTGGGCCCGCGTCATCCCGAACCTGCGCGCGGGCCCCTCAGGGCAGATGACCGCCGACCGGGTCCACGAGTCGGTGTGGGAGCTGTACCAAACGTGGCCGACGCCGGTCCCCGCGCACTCGCTGCTGCACCCCGAGCTCGACGAAGACGGAAGCGAGGTGTCCTACAGCGGCGACGCCGCGACGATCCCGCGTCTGTCCGAGGCCCTGCTCGACGAGGACGCGCTCGAGCGGGCCGCAGCGCAGGACGCGGCGATCGAGCTCGCGAAGACCAACGTCGCGCCGAAGTCGAACGACGAGCTCGCGGTCGAGCTGTTCGCGTCGCTCGGCCGGCCGGTCAAGCCGAGCGAGGTGTTCCCGCTGATGGTGAAGGCGGGTTACGAAAAGTCGAACCGCACCTTCCGTGACCTGTGCGCGAAACTCGCCCTTCAGGACAAGCTGGTCAAGGGCGATGATGGAACCTACGCGGCAATCGAGAGCGGTGAGGTTCCCCATGCAGCCGGACGAGTTCCCGGACATGAAGATGACCCCGATGGAAGAGGCGATGTTGCACATCAGTGAGCTGATCTCCGGCCTGATGAAGGCCGGACTCAGCGAGAACTCGGCCGTGCGCTTCGCCGCCATCTACTTCAACGAACAGTCGGGCAACGTCAACGACCCGGACACCGACTGATTCCACCACGCGACCAGAAAGCCCCCGGGTCGTACCCGGGGGCTTTCTATATCCACCCCACCGCCCGCCGCGCCCAGGAAGAGCCCTCCATGAACGTCAACCTGTCCAACCCTCAGCAGCCCACCTCCCCACAGGCCGGGCAGTCCGACGTCAACACCGCCGCGACCAACTTCCTGAACGACCTCGAAAGCGCCTTCACTCAAGGCCAGACCGAGCAGTGGAAGAACGTCCCCACCTCGTACCGCGACCCGTCCCCAATCCCCGCCATCGGCCCCACCCCGCCCGTACCCCAGCCCGGCCGGCCCCCCATGAGTGAGACCGCCACCAACATCAGCGGCGTGATGGTCGCCAGCAGCGTCCCCATCCTCGCCCTCGGCACAGCTGCCACCGGCATCCTCTGGGTCTCCGGACACGCCGACCCTGCGGTCGTCGGCATGATCTGCGCCGCCCCCGCCGCCCTGGCCCTCCCCATCCTCGCCCTGTCCCGCCTCGTCAAGCGCGCCAAGGAGACGGTGGAGGCCGCCCCGCCGGTGCACCACCACCACTACAGCGGGCCCGTCCACCAGGACCACCGCAGCATCAACACCCAGACCCGCGGCGTCTGGGCCAAGACCCGCAACGAACTGCCCCGCTGACCAGCCCACCCACCATCCCGACCACAGGGGGAACCATGTCTCGCACCGCCCGACGTCGCGCCACACGCTTACACCTCAGCCTGACTGGCTGGACCCTCACTCTCTTCGCCATCTACGTCTGCGCCCGCACCTGGCCCATCCAGACTGCCAGCACCGCCATCGCGCTCGCCCTGGCCGGGACCGTCACGGTGCGCCGCAGCTCCCGGGCCCGTCGCATCCGCGGTCGCGGACGCTTCCCCATCGCGCTGCCAGCCCGCCTCGTCCGCCGGATCCCGCGTACCCGCGCGCCCCGGGCCACCGACCTCGCCGACTACCTCGCCCTCGACCCCGCCGACTTCGAGCACGCCATCGCCCGGCTCGCCCTCCGCGACCCCCACGTCCGCAGCGCCACACCCCAGGGCGGCTCCGACGACCGCGGCCTCGACGTCCTCGTCCGTCTCCACGGTGGCCGCCGCATCCTCATCCAGTGCAAGCGGTACGGGCCCCGCAACCGCGTCACCTCCGAGGACGTGCAGAAGACGAACGGCACCTACCGCGACATCCACGGCTGCGACCTCGCCGTCATCGTCACCACCAGCGGCTATACCCGGTCCGCCTTCCAGACCAACACCATGCTCGCCCGCCCCCTGCTCCTGGTCGACGGACAGGCTCTGATGGCGTGGACCGCTGGCGGCCCGCCGCCCTGGGCGTGACCGTCCTCCAGCGCCCCAGCCCGAGCGGGGGCGGACCCGGGGCAATGAATCCCCGAACATGCCCCACCATCAAACAGTGCGGCCGCGGGCTTAGTGTCCCCGCGCCGAGCCAGCGGCCGCACACCCCTCAGACGCCCGGCGCACTCCCCTCCGCACCGGGCCCACGGCCCCGCGATCTGCCCCCAGGTCGCGGGGCCGAGTCACGCCATCACCGGTTCACCGCGAGCCACGAGACCGCCTGCTGCAACGGCTGATTCACCGCCGCGTACCCACCCTTCGAGCCCAGCGCCTCCGGCCCGTAGTGGTCCGCCAGCGACTCCGCTCGCCGGATCAGCCGGATCGGCTCCGCATACGCCGCCCGATCCTCCGCCGTCAGCGCGACCCGCAGATCCTTCGCTGCGGCGAGCTTGGCCGTCATCTGGTCCTGGCAGGACGGCGCATCCGTACAGCCAGCCGCCGCGGCCTTCTGGTACGCGGCCAGTGCCTCGTCCACGGTCACCTGTTTCGCCGACGACGCCGGCGCCGACTTCGAGGCGGCTGGCTTCGACGGTTTGTCCTTCCCAGGCCCGCCGTCGTCACCCCCACCACACCCCGCCAGCACCACGACGATCGCCGCGGCGGCCGCCGTCATCATCCCCACCCTGCGCATGCTCCTCATGCCGTGCAGCGTCCCACCACAACCCGGCCAGGGGAACGGATCGGCCGAAATGCCCGATCATGGGCCATAGGCGCGGGGCCTGACCGACAATCACACATGCGGGAGCCCCACCGCCATGACCGCCTCCAAAGCCAAGCAGGCACAAGTCGCCCTCCGCCGTACCCGGCACCTCGAACTCGCCATGGCCGGACTGAGCAACGACGAGATCGCCGCCGAGTTGGGCATGGCATCCCGAGGAGCGGCATCAAAGGAACTGTGCCGGATCCTGGAGAAGGCGCAGCGCAGAGAGGCTTTGGCCGCTGATCAGTACCGGATGCTGCATCGCGCCCGGCTCACCAAGATGCTCGCCGGACTGTGGGACAAGGCGATCGGCGGGCAGGACCTCCAGGCCACAGAAGCCGTACGCAAGATCATCGCGGATCTACGCAAGCTCGACGGCGTAGACGAGCCGGAGAAGACGGAGCTGTCCGGCCCCGGCGGCGGCGCCATCCCCATCCGTGACGCTACGGCAGCCGAGCTGCACCGGCTCATCGGTATCGCCGGAGACGACGAGCCGGATGGAGACGATCACCCAGACGACGCCGACGACGAAGACGAGGCTGAGGAAGACCTGGACGAGGACCAGGATGACGACGGCGACTCCGACGAGGACTGACACAGCCGAGCCCCACGCGGACATCCTCGCCCAGTACCGACGTCTCAACCGGACCCAACGCCGCCGTGTCACCCGAGCCGCATCACCCGAACTCCGCACAGCACTGGCGGCAGTCGAGCGGGACATGGCCCTCAAGCGCTCCCCGGGCGCGATGGCCGCCGTCCTCACCGACGGGCGGGAGAAGCAGGCCCGGCACCTGAACCTGATCGATGACGTCTTCCGGGACATCGCCCGCGGCCACCCCCGCAAGGTCCTCATCACCACTCCTCCACGGCACGGAAAATCGCGCCGGGCCGCGAGGTGGGCACCCCTGTGGTTCCTCGCCCGGCACCCCGAGCGCCGCGTGATGATCGCCTCCTACTCGGCCGACCTCGCCGACGACCACGGCCGGTGGATCCGCGACGCCATCCACGCCTACGGCGACCAGCTCGGCATCGCCCTCCACGCCGGGTCGAAAGCAGCCAACCGGTTCGACCTCGCCGACCCGGTGACGGGCGACCGTCTCGAGGGCGGTCTCGTCACCGCTGGTGTCGGCGGCGGACTCACCGGTAAGGGCGCGCACCTCGCGATCGTGGACGACCCGATCAAGGACGACGCCGAAGCCCAGTCCCCGACCATGCGGAAACGCCTGTGGGAATGGTGGACGTCCGTCCTCAACACCCGCATCGAGCCCGGCGGCTCCATCATCGTCATCCAGACCCGCTGGCACGAGCACGACCTGGCCGGCCGGATCCTCGAGGGAGAAGACGCCGAGGACTGGACCGTCCTTGACCTCCCGGCACTCGCCGACTCCGAAGACGACCCCCTCGGCCGGCCCATTGGCGAACCCCTGTGGCCGCTGCGGTACGGGACGAAGGCTCTCGAGAAGATCCGGCGCGCCGTCGGTGAACGCGTGTGGTGGTCGCTGTACATGCAGAAACCCCGCCCGCTCGAGGGCGGAGTGTGGAAGTGGTCCTGGATCACCGACCACAGGGTCACACCCATGCAGTTCCGCGGCGTCGACCTCGTACGGACCGCCGTCTGCCTCGATCCCGCTGGGGGCGGCGACGACACCAACGACGAATCCGGCATCACCGGTGGCGGCCGCACCGCCGACGGGCACTGCTACCTGCTCGCCGACCGGTCCGCGAAGCTGTCCGCCGATGAGCGCGGCCGGGCAACGTGCCTTCTCGCGCTCGAGCTGGACGCGGACGCCATCATCGTGGAGACCAACTATGGCGGGGACATGGCTCGTCAGAACGTTATCCAGGCGTGGCAGCAGCTTCAGCGCGACGGACTCACGAACGGCCGGGTGATGCCCCGCATCATCACGGTCAACGCCAAGCAGGGCAAACGCCTCCGCGCCGAGCCCATCGCTCAGATCTACGAACAGGGCCTCGTCCACCACGTGGGGGAGTTCCCTCGTCTCGAGGGACAGATGGCGACCTGGATGCCCGGCATGGATTCACCAGACCGTATGGACTCAGCCGTACATCTGCTCACTGAACTGGCCAACCCGGCTGCGGCGGTCACGGGAAGCACGCCGTACGCCGATCATCGGCTGTCCGGGCGCCGGTGAACCCGGACAAAGCGCCAGATTTATAGACCTATTGGTGCGCGATTACAAGCGGAGCGCTAGTAAATGTGGCAGCAAAAGTGGGCTGCAATATGTGATCTCCAATGTGGAATCACCACACGTGATCTAAATGTTGGCCTACAGTGGAACCGCAATAGTGGTTGCGCACACAAAACGGTGCGTTAACAACCAGCTGGAGCCGCCTCGTGCAGGAGGCGGCCCCAGACCGGATGGCAAGGGCGGGACTAGTGGTCACCTCCGCGCCAGATGATCAGTGCCACTGCCAGGCGCAAAACGTTGATCATCAAGCGCAACAGACCGAAGTCCCGACCTTGCCGTTTTCTGTGCTTCGCCATCTACCTCACCCCCCTCCATGACCGGCAAAGAGGTCGGCGATTGACGACAGGCTCCGAGCGTGCGAGCCATGGGATCACTCTATGCGGTGCGGTGGGCAACTCAGAGCAGTAGCTGGGAAATTCGTACCCTTGAGGGGGTCCCGGCACCGAGATAGCCCATTTGGGTGGTCCCTCAGATCAGGCATTCACGCGAATTGCGGGCAAACGACTTCTGGTCTCCCGCGGGTCACAGCCAGGGGAACCTTCCTCGACGCCACCCGTACTCTGTGATCAGGCGCGGGGCCTGACTCGGAGGGACACCGGTGGGCCTGCGCAGCGTCGTCATCCACGCCTGGTCGTGGCTGAATTACAAGCCGATCTACAGCAACGACCTCGGCATGCCCAACCGGCGCGCGTTCCCCGAAGCCCAGGCCATGTGGGTGCCAGCCGAGGACGAGAAGCGCCTCGCCGCCTACAAGCTCCTCGCCGCCTACGACCAGAACCAGGCCGCCGAGCTGGCCGAGGTCGGCGGCGACATCCACGCCCGGGACCGGCGCGAGTTCGGCGACCCGTCGATGTTCGTCGACACCCTCATGGCGCACGTCCTGGGCCGCGAGCAGCACATCACCGTGCCCGGCGCCGAGGACGACACCACCGACGGCCAGCCCACCCCCGAGGCAGCCGCCGCCGCCCGCGTGCAGGAACTCCTGGAGAAGTGGGCGGAGGCCGAGCAGCTGCCGATGCGGACGCAGCAGTGCGAACGCAAGGCCGTCTCCCTCGGCGACGGCGTGTACCGGCTGGCATGGGACCCCGGAAAGAAGCGGCCCACCCTGCGCGTCTCCGACCCGGGCTTCTACTTCCCGGTCATCGGCGAGGACGACGATGGCGGGGAGTACCCGACCCGCGTCCACTTCGCCTGGGAACTGCCCGAGGACCCGAAGCGCGGCCTGAAGGCGCGGCTGCGCAGGATCACCTACGAGCTGGATTGGATACGCCCCGCCACCGCCTCCGGTGTCGACGAGTCCGGCCGAGCCGTACGAGCACCCCTCCCGGCTCCCGAGCCGATCGATTCTCCGGACGGCATCGAGCTGCCCCCACCGCCGCTCACCCCCGGCGACACCCTCAACCCCGATACCGGGGCGATCTCTCGCCAGTACCTCTGGAATGACGAGCCATCATTCGTCACCTGCTACCTCACCGACGCAACCTGGGAACTCGGCGACATCAAAGGCCCGGTCGACGTCGACTCCCTGCCCCTGAGCGTGGCGACTTTCGCGACCCGCTCCGACGGCGAAGTCCTGGACCGTCTCGATCTGCTCATCGACTTCATCCCGGTCATCCACGTCCCCAACACCGTGCCGCCGGCCGAGGAGCACTGGGGGCAGTCGTCCCTCGCCAAGGTGCTCCAGGTCTTCGACGAACTGGCCGGCGCCGACACCGATTCCAGCCGTGCCTCGGCGACCACCGGCGCGCCCATCATCGGCATCTCCGGAGTCCAGACCGGCCGCGACGGCTCCCAACTCGACGTCGCCCCCGGCACAGCCTGGAACCTCGGCGAGAACGGACGCCTCACCAGCATCGACACGGCCCCCCAGTTGGCCGGGCTCCGTGAGCACGTCCACGACCTCAAGGACCGTGCCGCGAACGTGGCCCGGCTCCCCGCCGTGGCGCTCGGCACGCTCGACCCTTCCAAGGTGCCGTCCGGCTACGCGCTTCAGTTGTCCCTTGGCCCGTTGGACTCACTCGTCGGCGGAATGCGGCTCGCCCGCGACCACAAGTACGGGTTGCTCCTGCGGTTCGTGCAGCGCCTCTACCTGGCCGGGCAACACCCCGACTGGGCCGGGGTCACCGTCCAGCCCGCGCACATCACCTGGGGTCCCTACGCCCCGACCGACAAGCAGTCGATCCTCGAGCAGGTCACCGCTGGCGTCGACAAGGTCTTCAGCCGCGAGACCGCGGTCCGAATGCTCGCCGAGGCGGGGTTCCCGATCGATGATGTGGCTGAGGAGATCAAGCGGATCGAGTCCCGGCAGTTCGAGCAGGCGAAGGCGCTCGCGGACGCCACCGGCGACACTGCGGCGGTCGGTGACTTCCTCGGCATCAAGATCGAGCCCGACCCCGTGCCGCCCACACCCCAACTGCCCCCGGTGCCCGGCCAGCAGAGCGGCCAACCCGGCGACGGCACCGATCCGACCAGCGGAAACACCCCGCCAGGGCAGAGCGGGGGCAACACCGGATGACAATCGTGCGATCGTTGATCTCAGGCGCGGGGCCGACGACTACTCCTGTGGGAGGACCAGCCCTCATGCGCCGCCCCGCGCTGCACCACCCGCACACCAGCCAGGCCATACCGGGCTGGTCGCACCCCTACGCCCCGAGCCCCTTCAGCCCCGTCTTCTACAACGACGGCGGCGACCCGCCGGCCGGGGGAACACCCGCCCCCACCCCTGCCGATGTCGCCGCCCGCGCCCAGCAGCACGGTGACCAAGGCGATGGAGGCGGCCAGCCGCGCATCAAGCCGGCCGACCAGCGTGCAGACGCCGACGACCGGCCCCTGATGGACTTCCAGACTGGGAAGCCCATGACACAGGGCCGCTTCTCCATGGTCATGACCCGCGAGCACGACAAGGGCCGCCGCGAAGCCCTCCGCGCGGTCGCCGAAGCCGCCGGGCTCGACCCCGACCAGATCGACCTGTCCAAGGTCGGCAGCATGCTGAAGGACGCCCGCGAGACCGCCCGGCAGCGCATGACCGAGCTGGAGCGTCGCGAAGCCGACGCAGCGGAAGCGCGCGCGCAAGCCGAGCAGGTACTCGCCGCAGCCGAGGCCAAGGCCACCGAGGCCGCCCGGATCCGCCAGGAAGCCGACCAGCGCATCCTCCTCATCGGCATGGGCGTCGCCCCCACCAACCTTGCCGACGTCGGCGCCCTCCTGCGCAACGACCTCACCGCCGCCGGGATCACCGACCCCACACCCGAGCAGCTTCAGCAGACCGCCGAGGCACTGAAGGAACGCCGACCCGCCGACTTCGGCGCGTTGGCCGCGGCCGCAGGGCCTCCTCCCGCGCCGGGCGGTGCCCCCGCCGGCGGGCAGCAGCCCCGCACCCCCGCCCCGGCCAAGGACGCCGTTCGACAGGAAGCCCGCCGACGCGCCATCGACATGGGCCTACGCGCCGCAGACGACGCCGCCTAACCCGCGGCCGACAGACCAGGGACCACGCCCTCACCCCCACGTGGACGGCACCCCTAGTGGTGCCCTCACCACAACCTCGCACCTCGCGAAAGGGGCTACGGCGTGGACATCCAGCCGTACACCACCACGGAAACCCTTGCCGTTGGCCGGCCGTGGCTGATGAGCATGCTCGGCATCGAGGCCAACGTCTCCGTCACCCTCGACCTCACCCAGTTCAGCGAAACCCTGCACTGGACCGAGGCATCCGCCTACCAGCCCGAGCGGAAGCTGAAGTCCGGCATCCCCCTCGGCAAGAACAGCACGACGGGCCTGTACGAGCCGTACGCCGCAGTCACCAACGAGGTCCAGACCGTCACCATCACCGGCGGCCCGACCGGCGGCACGTTCACGCTGACCTTCTCCGGTCAGACCACTGCGGCGATCGCCTACAACGCCACCGCCGCCGCCGTGCAGACCGCCCTGGAAGGGCTGTCGAACGTCAACCCCGGCGACATGACCGTCACCGGGAACGCGGGCGGACCCTACACGGTCACCTTCGGCGGCCAGTACCTCGGCGACAACGTGGCTCAGATGACCGCCACCGGCTCCTTCACCGGCGGCACCAGCCCCGCCGTCGCCGTAGCCACCACCACCGCCGGCGGCACCGCCACCGCCTCGGACGGCACCCAGACCTTCCGCGGGTTCCTCTTCACCGAGGTGTCCTTCTTCCCCGGCTCCACGAAGGTCGCCGCGCCGCTCATGGTCCACGGCCAGATCGACACCTCGAAGCTGCCCGTGGCCTTCGACCCGGCCGACGCCCCGGCCGGCTCCAACACCCAGTTCGTCTACAAGGTCTGATCAGGAGAACCAGACATGCCGAACGACATGCTGGAGCTCCTGCTCCGCGACATCAGCCCGACCGAGATCCAGGCGTTCGTCCGTGAAATCCAGACCCCGGCCGACTACGCGCTGACTCTGTCGGTCATGCCCGAGCGCACCATCGACTCCGTGAAGTGGGAGACCCGCGGCACCCGCCGACGCGTCGCCGCCGCCTCCTACCGCGCGTGGGACGCCCAGACCAAGGTCGCCACGCGTGAGATCACGCAGTTCGCGACCTCCGGGAAGCTCCTGCCGCTGGGGCAGAAGTACATCGTCGGCGAGTTCGAGACGATCCTGGAAAACCTCGACCGCGGCATGGACAGCCGCGAACTCGTCCAGGCCGTCTACGACGATGTCGCCGCACATGTCCTGTCCATCAAGAAGCGTCTCGAACTGGCCGTCGGCGACCTTCTGGTCGACGGCAAGTTCTCCCTGGTCGGTGAGAACGGTCTCACCCTGGAGGCCGACTACAAGGTGCCGGCCGCGAACATGCCGACCGCCCCTACACCGTGGACCGACCCCACCGCGGACATCCTCGGCGACGAGATGCGCTGGATGGAGGTCCTGCGCTCCTCCGGTGCTCCGGAACCGTCCCGCGCCCTCACCTCCTACAAGGGGTGGGCACAGATGATGGCCAACGACTCCTACCGCGCCGCCTACTACGGCAGCGTGAACTCGGCGTCGACGATCCCCACCGCGGTCCTGGCTCCCAACGAGGTCAACGTCGTCCGCGCCCGCTACGGCCTCCCCCCGATCGAGCGCTACGACGTCAAGATCGAGAAGGATGACGGCACGGACGTCCGCGCGCTGCCGGAGAACATGTTCTTCCTGCTGCCGCCCAACCCCAAGCAGTGGGCCGAGACCCAGTACGGGCTCACCGCCGACGGCCTGATCCTCTCCCGCGGCGGCAACCCGGCCATCGTGCGAGAAGACGCCCCCGGCATCGTCGTCACCCGCGGCTACCAGGACGACCCGCCGCAAGTGTGGACGAAGGGCTCCGCCGCCGCCCTGCCCGTCATGTACGTGCCGGACATCCACATCGCCGCGACGGTGTGGTGAGCCATGGCCCAGCTGAAGAGCACCGTGTACGTCCAGGACCCGGAGACCCGCCAGACCGTCGAGCTGGCCGCGGGGACGAATCCCCCGGCCCGGCTGGCAGCCCTGGTGACGAACCCGGCCGCGTGGGTGGACGGGAAGCTGCCGGCCGCTGCGAAGAAGGCCCAGGCGGGCGACGGAGAGCAGGGAAACGGCCAGGGCGGCGACTCTGGCGGCGCCTCGGCTTCCGGCGCTGATGACGCCGAGGCCACCAAGCCGGCCGTCAAGAAGGCGGCCGCTCGACCGGCCCGGGGCCGGAAGTCAGCTGACGAGGGCACCAGCTGACGCGCGCGGTGCGGGCCCGTACGGGCTGGGGCGCCAACGAGCCCGCACCGTACCCCACCCCCTTCCCGACCCTGACCCTGGAGGTGACCAGGTGGACGACGCCACCCGCGCATGGCTAATCAGCCAGCTCGGCACCGACACTGACCTCGCCGACCTCGACCAGCGCTACGCCCGGCTCGGCTCAGCGCGTGCTGTCGCCCTCGAGATCCTGCGCGAGCGCAAGGCCGCCCTGGTCATGGGCCAGCCCGCGTCCGTCGGCGTCAGCTCCGTCGTCTCCGTCTCCTACGCCGAGAACATCAAGGCCCTCGAGCGGCAGATCGCCCTCCTCGAGACCGGGCAGCCCCCGGCGCCCGACGACCCGGTCGACGGCGACAGCAGCGTCGGATTCGCGGTCATCCAGCTCCGCGAACGGCCCCGCCGATGACCACGCCCGTCCGCGACGCTCGTACTCAAGACGACCGGCAGGAGCTCACCGCGCTCATCGCGGCCGCCGTCGCGCAGCTGACCCGCACGTGGGCCATCCTCCACACCAGCCAGACCAGCCTTCTCCAGCGGCTCGAGCAGATCGAGGGCGGGCGCGCGGTCGGACGGACGCGCCGCATCCGCGAAGCCCTGACCGACTTCAACGCCGCGGTGGCCGAGTACGACCGCCGGGCCCGCGCCCTCGCCGAACGATGGGCCGCCCAGGACCTGCCCATCGCCTACCGGGACGGCGCCGTCAGGGCCCTCCGCGCGGCCGAGCGGGACGTGCATCTCTTCACCTGGACCACGGAGCACCAGGCGGCCATCACCGGCCTGACCGCCCCGTTCTGGGCCGACCTGATCCGCCGCATCACCGAGGCCGTACGCCGCGCCCAGGCATTCGCCCGCGCCGCCCAGGACGCCGTACGGGCCACCTCCGCCGTCGATGCGGCCGCGCTCCTCGAGGAGCATCCGCTCGATACCGTCATCTACGCCAACCAAGCCCGGCACCCCGTCCGCTCCTGGGCCTCCTCCGCGCTGTCCTGGCAGGGCGTCGTCACCGCCAACCGCGGCGCCATCAACATCGCCCGCCTCGAGCTCGCCGCCGAATGGATGGAAGTCCGGGACGGGCCCGAGTGCGGATTCGTCAGCCATGAGGACACCGATCACGCTGATGGCACCATCCGCTCCATCGAAGACTGCGCCACGTTCCCCAGTGCTCACCATGGGTGCATACGCGAGCTCATCCCCCGCCCCGACCTCACCGGACGGACCGGCCTCGAATCAGGAGACCCCGCATGACCAGCGAACAGTCCGGCCACCCGAGTCTGGTACCCAGTCCGGTTGAGAAGAGGATCATTACCATCTTCGAGACGGGCAAGAACATCACTGACGAGCAACAACAGCGAATCCGCCACTGGTTGCAAGCGAACGAGATCGAGCCCGCGCGCGTCGCACTGGACACGATCACGGTGGAGTACAACGTGAGGCCCCGCAGCACGTCGCCGGGCATCATCTGCTTCACCGAGTACTACCTAGACTCCGACGGACACAAGATCTTCGACATAAAGGCGCATGAGGCCGCGAAGTTCCTGCGTCACGTGGAGCAGAAGGTGGAGATCGACCCTGATCCGCACCTGTCTGCAGCGATAGCGGAGCATGAAGCACGCGTGCAGCAGGTGAGCGGCGGTGGCTGAGCCCCTGAAGCCGTCCGCGCACAACATCGTCATCGACGCGCAGCCCGGCCACGCCAACATCAGCATCGACGACGCAGAGGTCGGCAACTACGTGGTCGGCTACACCCTTGAGCACGACGTGCCCAACGCGCTGCCGCTCCTGATCCTGCATGTCCGGCACCCGGCCGGGGCCATCTTCGACGGGCTGGCCCGTGTCGCCGTCGCCGCCCCGCAGGAGCCTGGCGAGGCCATCGCTCAGTTCCTGGCTGGCATCGAGCCCAGCGCGCTGGAGAACGCCGCGCTGAACCGCGACGACCTCGAGAACGTGAAGTACGACCTCACCCGGGCCATGCTCGCCCAGCTGGCCGACTGGGCAATGGGGAGGCCCTGATGCCCGGTCTCGACAACGTCCTCGCCGCCGTCGGCCGCTGGCTCGACACGAACCTCCTGGTCGACACCGTCCGTATCAGCCGGCCGGGCGGTGGTGATCCCGTCTACAACCCCGACACCGGCCAGAACGAATACCCGCCGGGAGAGACGGTGTACGAGGGCCCTGGGGCGGTTCAGGGCGGCACCGCGCAGTCGGAGATGTCCGCCGTGCCGGATGCTGGGCAGATGTGGGTCCAGGAGACCCGCTCCCGCTACCGGCTTTTCACCCCCCTCACTGCGCCGATGGCAGCGAAGGACGACATCATCACCGTCGTTGGCGTGCACAACCCTGGCAACACGGCGCTGATCGGCCGGACGTGGATCGCGCAGGACCCCGCCCGTGCCGCAACTCTCGAGGCCGTCCGTATCACCCCCCTCGACCAGAACCAGGCCCCGCGGGAGACGCCGTGACACCCGAACAGCTCGCAGACCGTCTCGAGGCCGCCGCACACCGGATCGGCCCGGCGATCCACCGGCACATGCAGCACGTCGGCGAGCTCGGCCGCGCACAGATCCGCGGCCACGCCTCCGGTCGGCCCGGCCCGAACGTCATCACCGGCGACTACCGGAACTCGTGGCAAGTGGTGAACCGCAGGTTGCCGTACGGGGCGCAGTGCACGATCGGCACCGACCGGCCACAGGGCCGGCGCCTCGAGTTCGGCTTCGTCGGCACTGATTCCCTCGGCCGCTCCTACAACCAGCCACCCTTCCCGCACGTCCAGCCATCCCTGCCGACCATCACTGCGGCGCTGCGCATGGCGATGCGCTCGGCGGTCGAGGAGGTGCTGAGGTGATCGAGAAACGGCTCGTCACCAACGCGCTCGTCGCGCTCCTCGGCACGGCGACGGCGTTGCCAGTCGGCAAGGGCTCCATCCCGCGTACCACGACGGGATTCAAGGCGCCGCCGTACTACGTCGTCCAGGTCGTCGATGTGGCCGCGGCGGGCGCACCGTACGCGGACCAGAACGAGGACATGGAGATCGTCTACCAGGTCACCTCCGTGTCCGGGCCGACGCCGGGCCAGTCCGCGAGTTACGGCACCCTCGAGCAAGCGGAGGGCCTGGCCGACAAAGCCCGCCAGGCGCTCATCGGCCGCGACCCGGCGACCAGCCAGTGGCTGCACAACCTCGACATCCCCAGCACCTCCTGCACTTGCCGTGAGCTCGAGACCGAACCCGGGGCAACGAACGACCCAGCAGATGGGATCATCAGCTACGTGCAGCGGTTCAGGCTCGGCCTGACCACCGCCTGACCCCGGTCAGGCGCTTCACCGCACCGCGGCGGGACCCCACGCGGACGCCACCCCTTGTAGTGGCCGCCACTGACACACCGCGTGAAAAAAGGGGCCCAACCCATGCCCAGGTTCAACCGCAAGGGCGTAACCAAGATCCTTTGGACGGACACGATCGCGTCCACTACCTACCTGCCGACCGCCACCGAGATGACCGGTGCCACGGACTACACCAAGCAGATCGCCGCCGTGGAGGGCTTCACCCTGGAGAACCAGGAGATTGAGACCCCCGACATGGACTCCACGTTCGTGTCGAAGATCCCCGGCGACGACTCGGTGGGTGACAGCTCGCTCACGTTCTACGAGGACTCCACCACCGACACCATCGAAACCGACCTCGCCAAGGGAACCACCGGCTTCGTCATCATCTGCCGCAAAGGCAAGACCGCCGCCTCCAAGGGCATGGACGTCTACCCGGTACGCGTGGCCAGCAACTCCCCGCAGATCACCGCGGACAACGAAGCCGCCAAGCTGATGGTGAAGTTCTCCGTCACCGACCGGCCACTGCTGAACGCCACCGTCCCCACCGGCCCCTGACGCGCCGCACCGGCCCCTCTCCCAGCTCCCGGCCGGGCCCGACACGACGTTCGGGAAGGGGCGCCCGTGCGGCGCCCGGCCGGGCCCCCTTCCCCTGATGGAGGACCACCATCATGACCACCACCATCGAGCCCCCAGCGAACGCCGTCGCGAAGGATGCGCACTGGGCCGCCAAGCTGGAACGCCTACGGAACCGCAACCGGCCCGTCGCCAAGCTCACCATCTGCGACGACGAGACCGTCAAGGAAGCCCTCGGTGAAGCCCAGTACGAGGAGCGGCAGGCGAAGCGGCTCCTCGAAGTCGATCCGAGCGACGCGAACCTGAAGAAGCGGGTCGCCGCCGCTACCCGCGCCGTGTCCAAGGCGCAGGCAGCATTCGATGAAGAGGCCATCGTCCTCCGGTTCCAGGCGCTGGAGCGCCCCGTGTTCGAGGCGCTGAAGAAGGCGCACCCGGCGAGCGAGGAGCAGTCAGACGACGGTCTCGAGTACGACGTCGAGACGATGGGGCCGAAGCTCATCGCCCAGTCGTCCCTGGACGGCATCACCGAAGAGGACGCTGCTCACTACCTGAACACCTGGGCCGAGGGTGAGGCCGCTCAGCTTTTCCAGACGGCGTGGGACGTGCAGCAGGTGACACGGCTCGACGTGGGAAAAGGCTGATCTCCGATGTCCGGCTGCGCACCGAGCTTGAGCTGTGTGACCGGTGGGGCATCCCGCACTCCCAGTTCCGTGGCATCGGGGACGGCACCTGGACGGCGCGCGACCGGGCCAAGGCTCTCGCCTACCGCGAGTACCAGCGCACCGTGTGCCCCCAGTGCGGCACCCGGGATGCCGAATGGGACGAAGCATCCGGGGGCGACGAGAACGCGTACGTGGCGGCGACCCACAAGTGCGCTGGCTGCGAGGTCATCGCCGACAAGCAGGCCGAACTCCCCACTGAGGGGCAGGCCGCCCGCGGCATGAAGGTCTACCTACTGCCCGCCGCCGTGCACGCCGCGCTCCAGGCGCAGCGGGAGCTGACCGGCCGACGGCGCGACGAAGACGACGAGTAGCTGAGGAAGGAGGAGCGGGCCGTGGCCAACTGGAACCTGTCCGTGGACCTGCGGGCGCAGGGCAACAGCCTGGCCCGGGTGCTGCGTGAGTCGGCCCAGCACGCCCGCTCTCTCGAACGCGCCACGAGGTCCGCGAGGCGGGAGGTCCGCGAACTCGGCGCCGCCTCCCGCACCGCGGCGAACGGCATCCGCACCCTCGGCCGGGAGGCCCGGCAGGCCGCCCGCCACCTGAACCAGCTCGGCGACCACGCCCGCACCTCCGCCCGGCAACTCGGCCGCTACGGAGACGCCGCTCGCGTCGCCAACCGGCACCTCAACAGCCTCGGCACGAACTCCCGCCAGGCCAGCGCGCACCTACGCGGCATGAACTCCCAGATCAACGCCGCCATCCGCGACCTCACCCGACTCGCGGCCGCCGCCCGCACCGCCTCCACCCACATGAACCGGGTCGGGAACACGAGGGCCCTGCGCGGCATCGCACGGGACACGCGCACCGCCCGCGGCGAGCTGGCCCGCATGGCCGCGCTGCTGTCCGGCGGCGGCCTGGTGCTGGGCATGGGCGAACTGGTCAGGAACGGCAACGAGTACCAGCAGGCCATGAACACCTTCGGCGCGGTCACCGGGGCCACGCAGATTCAGATGCAGCGGGCCGCGCTGACCGCCGCCCAACTCGGCAACGACCTCAGCTTGCCGAACGCCTCTGCGACCGAAGCAGCCGACGCCATGGTCGAGCTCGCGAAGGCGGGATTCCGTACCGACCAGGCCATCAGCGCGACCCGCGCGTCCCTTCAGCTCGCCTCGGCCGCCCAGGTGTCCGCCGCTGACTCCGCGAAGTACCTCGGCGACATGATGGACCAGTTCGGCATGGGTGCTGACCAGGCATCCGTCGCCGCCGACACTCTCGCCGCCACCGCCAACGCCGCGAGCGGCGACATCATCGACATCTACTACGCCATGAAGTACGCCGGGCCGGTCGCCCACGGGCTCGGCGCGACCATGCAGGAGACCGCGGCCGCAATCGGCATGCTCGGCAAGAGCGGCATCCTCGGCCAAACCGCGGGCACCACGCTGCGCGGCATGATGGCCAACCTGGCCGCCCCCACCCCGCAGATGATCGAGGGCCTGAAGGCCATGGGGATCGAGGCGTGGGACGCCCAAGGACGCTTCCTGGGCCTCCGCACAGTCATCGACGGCCTGTCCAAGGCCCAGCACCGCATGTCCCAGCAGGACTTCGCCGCCGCGGTCAAGAAGGCCATGGGCAAGCCGGCCATGTCCGGTGCCATTGCTCTCGCCCACCAGGGCGTCGACTCCTTCGACGCGCTCATGCAGGCCGTGTCCGGTACCGGCGCGGCGGCCGACATCGCCGCTGCCAAGGGCAAGGGCCTCGCCGGTGCCATGACCCAGTTGAGGACCCAGTCGAGGCAGACCGGCCTGGCGATCTACGACGGGATGGCGCCGGGCCTGGAGTTCCTGACCCGTGGCGTCACCTCGGCGATGTCGAAGGCCACCCCGAAGATCACCGCGTTCTTCAACTACTTCAACGCCGCCGCGACCCTCTTCGGGCCCGACATCGCCGCCGCAGCCCGCCGACAGTTCGGGGGCATCGCCGACGCCGCACGCGACATGGCTGGCGGGTTCAAGGACTTCGGCGCGGACGCGGCCGCCACCGCGCTGCACCTCATCATCACCGCGGGCAGGCTCGCCGCACAGGTGCTGTCCAACCTCGCCGACGGCGTCGAACCAGTCGTCTCAGCGCTCGCCGACGTCGCTTCCGGATCGGATGGCGCCGCGACGGCGATGGACATGATGGTGATGATCCTGGACGCCGCCGCCACCGCCGTGGGCGCCCTGTCCACCGTGCTGGGCCCGATCGGGCACCTGGTCGGCGGATTGGTCTCCGTGTTCGGCGCCCTCCCCGGCCCGGTCCAGTCCGCGGTGTTCGCGATGCTGCTGTTCCGCCGTGTCCAGCCCGCGCTCACCAACATCGCCACCACCGTGCGGGGCTCGGTCACTGGCGCGTTCCAGTCCCTCAACCAGCAGATGGCCGTCCAGCGGTCCCTCGCTGCCGCCTCCGGCGTTTCCCTGACCCGGTACGGGGCCGCGATGGCCGTACTTCAGGCCCGGTCCACCACGATCGGGGCGATGGGCGCCGCTTTCCGCAGCGCGACCGCCTCCGGCACGGGCTTCGTCTCCACCCTGCGCGGCGTCACCGCCGCCGCCGGCGCCGGGGCCCGGAGTCTGGGCGGCGGGCTCGTGAACGCCCTCGGCGGGCCCTGGGGGGTGGCCATCGCCGCCGCGTCCGTGGGCCTCGGCATGTACGCCAACCAGCAGCAGAAGGCCGCCCAAGCGGCAGCCGAGCACAAAGCCCAGGTCGACGCGCTCACCGGGGCACTCCAGCAGTCCAACGGGCAGGTCAACGAATCGGTGCGGCAAACCGCAGCCCAGACACTGCAGCAGGCCAAGTTCAACACCAGCCTAGGAGGCAACAAGGAATCCCTGATCAAGCTCCTGAACAGGGAGGGGTACAGCCTCAACGAAGTCACAGACGCCTACCTGGGCCAGGGAGCGTCGATCGACGACCTGAGCACCAAGATGGGAAAGCTGGCCAAGAGCAAGGGCATCAAGTACCTGTATGCCTCCATCGCTCTCAAGCAGCTGGGCGAGGACGCCAGCACGGCGAAGAAGAACGCCAAGGACCTCACCGACGCCATCGACAAGAACAAGGGCGTCAGCGCATACGACCAGCTCAAAGACGCCGTAGGCGCACTGGCCGACAAGACCGCGGATGCCGACTCCCGCACCCGGGCGCTGCGCCAGTCCCTGGACCTGCTGTCGGGCGGCTCCGTCAGTCTCCAGGCGGCCGAGGCCCGCGTGAACGAGGCGATCACCCAGGCCAACGACTCGATGAAGGAGGGCATCGACAGGTCCCAGGGCTACGGGAAGGCCCTGATCAAGTCCAACGGGGCCCTGGACACCACCACGAAGAACGGTCAGGCCCTCTTCAGTACCCTGAACAACCTGACTGACGCCTCCGGCACCGCCGCGATCGCGGCCTACGACTTCGCCGAGTCCCAGGGCAAGGACCTGCCCGCCAGGCTGGAAGCGGCCCGCGCGGAGATGCAGAAGTCCCGGGACGCCGCGATCAAGCTGGCTGAGGGCTACGGGCTCACTGCCCCGCAGGCCAAGCGCGTCGCAGACTCGCTGGGCCTGATCCCAGACCAGGTCAGCATCCTCCTCCAGGCCAAGGGCCTCGACTCCACCCTGGCGGAGCTGCTGGCGGTCCAGGCCGAGTTCGAGCGGTTCCCGGACAAGAAGACCGTGAAGGTCGACACGCTGTCCGCGGACGCGAAGAAGAAGCTCGAGGAGATCGGGATCACCGCGAAGCTGATCCCGGGCACCCGCGAGTACAAGCTGACCGCGAAGACCGACGCCGCGAAGCAGGCCCTCGCCGACTTCCTCCGCCAGGAAGGAGCGGTCAAGGACAAGAAGGTCACGCTCACCGCCGAGACCAAAGCGGCAATCAAGGACCTGCAGAGTGTCCAGGCCAAGGTCCGGGACACCAAGGGCAAGACCATCACCATGCGGGCGCCGACTGCTGAGGCCCGCCAGCAGTTGGAAGCCCTAGGGTTCAAAATCCACGCCGTTCCCGGCAGCAAGAACGTCACCATCACCATCCCCACCGGAACGCCGAGCGCGCAGGCCGCCGCGATCCAGTCCGCCATCAACAGGCTGAGCGGCAAGACGGTGTCGATCAACGTGGTCGCCACGGGGATCGGGGCGGCACGGGCCGCCATCTCCGCCCTGGGTGGGTTCGGAGGGTTTGGGAAAGCAGACGGCGGGATCGTCGACTACTACGCCAACGGCGGCATCCAGCGCGGCGGCGTCCGGCATTTCGCTGGCGGGTCTGAGGACCACGTCGCGCAGATCGCCCCAGCCGGGTCGTGGCGGGTGTGGGGAGAGCCGGAGACACAGGGCGAGGGGTACGTGCCGTTCGCCCCATCCAAGCGGCCCCGATCCCGCCGGATCACCGAGGAGATCGTGCGGCGCCTCGGCGGCGACCCCCGCGGCATCCAGTGGAACGCCGACGGCTCCATCACTGACTGGCGCTACGACCCGCAGACCGGCTCCCTGTACTCGGCTTCCGACGCCGGGCAGGCCGGACACAAGACCCGCAAGGTCAAAACCAAGCACGGCACGAAAGAGGTCGACTACTTCAGCTTGGCCGCGGTCGAGAAGAAGCTAATGTCCACGGCGAAGGCGGCGCGCGCCTGGAACAAGGACTTGTCCACGGTCTCCGACCGCGTCGGATCCGACGTCGCCGAGGCCCTGGCCAACATGGGCGAGGACGGCGTCGCCTTGACGAAGAAGATGGCGCACGGCAGCAAGCGGTACATCGAGATGATGGCCAAGCAGCTCCGGGACCTGGGCAAGACCGCGAAGGCGTCGCTGACGGACTACACGCGGCAGCTCGACAGGGCCAACGCCTCGAACTCCGCGTTCCAGGCGAACCTCGCCCAGCTCGCCGCAGCCGGATACGGCGACCTCGCCGCCCAGCTCGCCGCGCAGGGCGACCAGGCCGCCATCGACATCGCCGCCTCGGCGGTGAAGGACAAGGGCAAGGCAAAGAGGGCCAACGACGCCGCGAAGAAGGCCAACTCCGCACTCACCCAGGACCAGGTGGCGGAGATGGTGCAGATCATCGCCGCCGTCACCTCCAGCAAGGTCGGCATCCACGCCGTGGCGGACAAGACCGGGCTCGGCGAGGACGAAATCATCACCGTGGCGACCAAGGCCAAAGGGCAGATGTCGAAGTCCCTCGGCTCCCGCGGCGCGCAGTTCTTCGCCGACCTGGCCCGCGCCCAGAAGGGCATGGCCTACGCGAACGGCGGCATCCGGGCCGGCCTGTACGCCACCCGCGCCGGCCTGGTGCGGTTCGCGGAGCCGGAGACCGGAGGCGAGGCGTACATCCCCCTCGGCGCCAGCAAGCGCGGCGCCGCGACCAACGTGCTGTCCGACGTGGCGCACCGCTTCGGCCTCGGCATCACCCCCGCGGGCGACGGCGGCCGCGTCGTCGTCATCCGCGAGCAGGGCCCGCTGGTCGGCACCCAGACATGGCACGTCACCTCCGGCGGCAGCGCGTCCGAGACCGCCCGCCGGATCGACGCCGACAACAGTTACCAGCTGCGTCGCCTTGCGCGCGGCGGAGTGGGGGCGCGGTGAGCACGCCGGTGGAGTTGGACGACTGGCAGCACGAGCTCGGCGGAGTCCTCATCGGCGCCGGCACCGACGTGCAGATCCGCGCGCTCGAGGGCCTGGGGCAGCCGCCCGTCCGCGCCAGCGACGTGGAACCGCCATCCGAGGACGGGCTGTGGATCGGCCGAGACTACTACGGCGGCCGAACGATCCGCATCGACGCCGCCATCCGGGTCGTCGGGCAGCCCGGCACCGTGCTGGACCGACTGGCCGCACTCCAGGACACCGCCGATACCCCCGCAGTGCGCGGCGCCGGTGGCACCACCATGGACCTGCGGCTGAAGTTCCCTGGCCGACCGCCCCGGACCGTCCGCGGCAGGATCCGGAAGTTGGAGCCCGACCTCACCCAGATGATCCACGGCTACGCCCCAGTGGACATCGAGTTCCAGGCCCAGGACCACCTGTTCTACGCCGACACGACCGACACCACCAGCATCCCCCTCGGCCTGCTCACCTCCGGCGGGCTCACGTTCCCGCTGGCGTTCCCGTTCACGATCGCCGGTGACCCGCTCGCTGTCGGCCGGCCCGGCTGGCTCGAGGTCGACGGCACCGCCCCGGCCTGGCCCGTGCTGCGCGTCAACGGGCCCTGCGCCAACCCGACCATCACCCACGTCGCCTCCGGTCGGACGCTCACGGTGCAGACGACGCTCGCCGAGGGGGAGTGGGTGGAGGTGGACACCCGGCCCGGGTGGCGGACGGTGCTAAGGGAGAACGGCGGCTCCGCGCCCCTCGCGCCGAAGTCCCGCATCGACGAGTTCGTCCTCATGCCGGGGCTGAACGAGATCCAGTGGACCGCCACGGACCCGACCCTGACCAGCACTCTGGCCGTCACCTGGTGGCCGACCTACAAGGCCATCTGAGGAGACCCCTATGGCACTGAACCCAACGCCGATCGCCACCACGGGGGCGATGCACACCGCCCAGCAGTTCCGCATGATGATCCGCGACCTGTCCCGAGCGAACCAGGGCATCACCGAGGGCGACCACCTCAAGGTCACCGCCTTGGCGACGCCTGGGGGCGGGGTGCAGATCGCTGACGGCTCGGCGGTCATCATCGGCCGGGTGAGCTCGGTGCAGGGCTCTTACTCGGCGTACAACATCGGCGTCGACACGTCGGTGACGATCGCCCCAACGGGCGGCAGTGGCCGGTCGGACATGGTGATCCTTCGGGTGGAGGACCCCGAGTACGAGGGCACCCGCGACCCCGCGACCGACCCGATCGCCTACTTCGAGGTCGTCTCCAACGTCTCCAGCAGCGCGACGACCGTGCCGTCCGGCTACTCGGCGATCCCGCTCGCCCGGATCGACATACCCGCGTCCACCGCAACCATCACCAACAGCATGATCAAGGACCTTCGGAAGGTCGCGAACCCCCGCCGGGACCGGATCCTTTACCCCTACTACGCGCAGGACCCGCTGGTCACGATCAGCGGAACCAGCGAGACATGGAAGACCCACCCCAATCTGACGATGGCGACGATCGCCGTCCCCTCCTGGGCCACGACCGCGAAGATCGTGTTCACGGTCAGCGGGATCCGCCTCGCTGACGGGAACGTCTGGGGCAACTTCCGCTTCATGCTCGGCTCCATCGAGGCGGCCCAGTACGTCGGCATCGACGACAACCAGGGCAGCGCTGCGCGCCGAAACACGGTGCAGATGGTGGAGACGATCGACCTGACCACCACCGCCGGGGCCGCGATGCGGGGCACGAACCAGCCGTTCTACTCCCGCATGCGCACCCGCGTTAGCAACGCCGGCACGATCGGCGTGGACGCGACGACCACTTTCAACATCGACGTTGAGTTCACCGAGGGCCCCATCTGATGGGCCGCTGGCGGTACTGGACACAGCACGCCCTCACCGGGGAGATGCTGCACCCAGCCCTGCCGTTGAGCGAGGTCGAGTTCGGCCGGGAACTCAACGGGCCCGGTTCGCTCACCGGCACCCTGGCGCCCAAGTTCCTGCGCGCCAACGCAGACCTGCTCCAGCCCGGCCAGGCACTCATCTACGTGGAGGCCGACGGGTTCCTCCGCTGGGGCGGCCTCATCTGGTCGGCGACCCCCGAGGGCGGGAAGTACGCCATCGAAGCTGCTGGCTGGTCCTCCTACCTGGCGCACCGGCACGACTCCCACGGCAACCTGAATGGCCGCGGCCCGTACACCTACGGCGACCCGTGCAAAATCATCCGCGACATCTGGGCCTACGCCCAGGAACAGCCCGACGGAAACCTCGGCGTCGTGGTCGACGCAACCACCTCGAGTGCGAAGGCCGGCACCCCGGAAGAGCCGTGGGCTAGCCACTGGTACGAGACGCCTGTGCTCGGCGACCAGGTCGACGACCTCGTCAGCGAGGAGGGCGCGCCGCAGTACGCGTGCCACACCGAGTACCAGACCAACGGCACCGTCAAGCGCCGCATCCTCCTCGGCTACCCGCGGCTCGGCGCCCGCCGCACCGACATCGGCTTCCGGTCCGGCGTGAACATCGTGTCCGCCCCGCCCGTCTCCTACTCCGGCGACGACTACGCCAACACGGTCATCGGCACCGGCAGCGGTGAGGGCACAGCGACACGCTTCGCCGTCAACTCGGTGCGCGACGGCCGGCTGCGCCTTGAGTCGGTGCTCGCCCTGCCCACAGTGAACGGCACGGACACCCTTGGCCGGCGGGTGACCGCCGAACGCAAACACCGCCAGATCATGGGCGACGTCGAATCGATCCAGGTCCGCGACCATCCGGCCGCGCCAGTCGGATCATGGCAGATCGGCGACGACGTCCAAGTGCAGGTCAACAACGAATGGATCTCGTGGGCGGGCTGGTCACGGATCACCGCAGAGTCGATCCGGCCCGGCGCCGGTGACGGCGGGGAAGACCAGATCACCCTCACCCTCAGCCGCGCCGACTCCTTCCACTACGGCGCCCCGGAGGTGCCCTGACATGCCTTCGTCGTACAACGCTCTCGCTCTCGAGGTGGCCCGGCTGCGCCGCGAGGTCGACCAGATCAAGAAGGGGCAGCGCGTCGCCCACGGCGCGTCCATTGAGAACGCCGCCCTCGAGGTGAAGGACGACTTCGGCAGCTTGCGGGCGATCGTCGGCCAGCAAACCGACGGCACGTCCGGCATTCAGGTCGTCAACGGCCCGCCGCCCCCGGCCCCCTCGGCGCCGATCGTCGCATCGGTCCTCGGCGGCGTCACCGTCTCCTGGGACGGGCAATTCGCCGACGGCGAGGTCATCCCGCTCGACTGGGCCCGCGTAGAAGTCCACGCCTCCGCGACGTCCGGGTTCGATCCGCTCCCGGCCACGCTTCAGACGACGATCGAGACGGCGCAGGGCGCCACCGTGGTCGTCCCCACCGACGTGCCGGTGTACGTCCGTCTACTGGCACGCAACACCTCCGGCGCCGCGTCGCCGTCCTCGGTCGAGGTCGGCCCGTACGGGCCCGCACCGGTGGTCGCGAGCGACATCCTCGACGGCATCGTCACTGAGGTGAAGCTCGCGAACGACGCAGTCACCGCGGCGAAAATCGCCGCCGCTGCGGTCGGCACCACCGAGATCGCCGACGACGCCGTCACCACCCCGAAAATCATCGCCGGGGCGATCCTGGCTGGGCAGATCGCCGCCGGGGCGGTTGTCACCGACAAGCTCGCCGCCGAGGCCGTCACCGCAGCGAAGATAGCCGCGCTGGCCATCACGACCGACAAGATCGACGCCAACGCGATCACCACCAGCAAGCTCGCCGCCGGATCTGTGGACGCCACCGCCCTCAAAGCGGATGCCATCACCGGCAAGACCATCACCGGCGGCACGATCACCGGATCCCTGTTTCAGACCGCTACGAGCGGACAGCGCATCACCATCAACGAAGCGAGTTCGAACGCCGTCCTGGTCTACGACGCCACCGGGCGCGCCATCGGGGAACTCTCCGGCGACGGCCTCATCCTCGAGGGCAGCAGCGGCGCCGTCATGCAGATGGACCCCAACAGCACCTACCCGAACCTGCGTTTCACCAACGCGACCGGGGCCAACGAGGCGTTCATCAACATCATTGAAGGCACACCCGGAGACGCCGACATCGGCATCAACTCCGGAATTTTCTCGGGCAGCGGTTACACCGACCTACGATGGCGCACGTTCCTCGGCAACGACTTCTGGGTCGCGGAACGCTTCCGTACCAGCAACGACACCTTCACCATCGGCGGCAGGATCTTCCTGGGCGGAGCCACCGCAACGTTCGGTTACGTCGACAACAGCGGCTCGACCGCACCGTCAAACGCCTCCTTCACCCCGGGCCTGGTGCAGCTGTACGGCAGGTTGAACCACTTCCCCCCGGCCAGCTCCAATTCCGGTTTCCTACTCCAGAGCGCCGCCGGCCACACCGGCTATCTGATGCGCCTCTACAACGGGGACGCGGCCGCGTACCGCTTCTCCGTCGACCTGGCAGGCAACACCACGGTTGGCGGAGTCCTCAACGCACCCAACATCGCCACCGGCACGGTCACCATCACCCCCTCAGCCGCGTACACGCCCACGAACACGATCGTGACCGGACTCAACATCGCCGGCACCACGTTCCGCGGCTACGCCACTGCGAATTCCACTGTGCCCGGATACCGGGCCTCAGCCACACCGCCCGGCGCTGGCGTCACCGGCGTCAGCGTCTCCAACGTGACCAGCACGGGCCTGACTGTGTGGGTCAACCGCGAAAACACAACCGCTACCACAGTGAACTGGATGGTCATCGGATCATGAGCGACATCAGCGACACCGAGCAGCCCAGCACCGACGAGCCGACTACCGAGGACGACCCGGAATCCGGCACCCCCGCCCCGCAGCCCAGCACCGAACCTCCCGTGCAGCCGAGCGAGCCGTTCACGTTCCAGCCGTACATGTGGTACTCGGCCACTTGCGCCTGCGCCACGAACACCTGCACCAACTACAACGTGATCCAGGAGGTGCCGATGATGTACTCCAACAACGGCACCAACGTCGTCATCTACTGCGGCCTGTGCAGCAAGCGGTGCACCATCCTCTCCGCGGCCCTCCTCTCGCCGCAGCCGCCGGAGGAATGAGCAGGGGCAACACCAGCCCCCTCCGGCCGTAGTCTGAGATCACCGGGCGACCCTCCGCCCCACACCCCCGAGGGACCGCACCCGTCGTGGTGCGCCGACACCACCATCAGCTTCGGGCGCGGGGAGTTACGGAGCCGGGCGAGTGCCCGATCTTCAGGTGCGCGAATACCCTGTGCGGCCGGACCTCGGCCGACACCAGGTACTCGACCCGCGCAGCCTTGCCTACCGGCGCCCCTACACCGGCGAGCCGATCCGGGCCACCGCGTGGGAGCCCCGCATCCCCGTACTCGACCAACAGCGGCTCCTCGCCCAGGGCATCCACACCAGCCGCATGTTCGACGGCGTCGATGACGTGGACGCCCTCGGCTCCTGCACCGGGAACGCCGGCACCGCGCTGCTCTCGGTCCTGCTCGACAAGAAGCAGGCCGAGGCGGCCGGTCTCGACACCTCGAGCGCCCGGGAGGCGGAGGAGTTCGCGATCCGCCTGTACGCCGAGGCGACCGTGGCGGACGCGTGGATGGACTACACCTGGCCCAGCCAGGACTGCGGCTCCTCCGGCCTCGGCGTCGCCAAAGTTCTCCATCACCGGGGCCTCATCGACCAGTACGGGCACGCCACCACCGCGCACGAGCTGTGCCGCGACCTGCAGACCGGGCCCGTTCTGATGGGCATGCCCTGGCGCGACGCGTTCTTCGAACCCGACCAGGACGGGTTCATCGATCACGACCCCAACTGGGCCGCCTCGGGCGACGCCGGCGGGCACGAGGTGTGCATCACCGCCCTCGAGGACGTCGCCCTCGACGAACACTGCCACCTGATGCCCGAGCACACCGTGCTGCGGTTCGTGAACTCCTGGGGCCCCTCCTGGGGCGACCACGGCAGCGGCCGCCTCTACCTCACCACCTACCTCGCGCTCAGGCACGAGATCGACCTCTGCCAGCCCCGCCTCGACAGGACCCGCTCATGACCCGCAGCTTCCACGTAGCCGTCGACCACCTCGACCTCGAGACCGGCGAGGTCACCACCACCTACCTCGGCGAGGTCGACCAGGCCCACGTCGATGAGGTCCGTGCGATCGCCGAACTGCCGGACACCGAGCGCTGGGTGAAGGACCATCGCCGCCAGGCGGGCGCGTTCTGTGTGCTCCGCGATGACGGCGACCTGGACGTGTACGTGCCGACCGACGCCGAGCCGTTCGAGGTCCAGCAGTCGGATCCGGGCGAGGACGATGGCGCAGACGTGCCGCGCGGCGCGTCCGGCCCGGCGTACATCTCCGGCGCCGTCCGGCTCGGCAGCCAGGTCATCGGCGGCGCCATGGACACCCCGGGCAACCCGCCGCGCGCCACTTGGCACACCACCGAGTCCCCGGCCGGCGCCTCCTACTTCGCGTCGGTCGGCGCGTACCTGATCCGCGTCGCGTCGGAGCCGCAGGTCATCTACGACCCGGTCTCAGACAAGGTCGGCCAGTACGGGCCGCTGAACAAGTCCGCCCGCGCGCTGAAGAACGACGGGCCGCGGCGCACGAACCGCGAGGGCAAGGTCAACATTCAGGTTGAGGTGCTGGGCCGCGCCTCGTCGCCGTGGACGAAGGAGTTCGATCCGGCGAAGAAGCCGAACTTCCGGAAGATCCTGGCCGCGATGCGCGCGCACGGCGTCCCGGACGTGTGGCCGGCCGGGAAGCCCCCGGCGACCGCTGCGGCCGCAGCGAAGGGGGCCCGGTCTCGTACGACGTGGCAGACAAAGGGCGGGCACTACGCACACGCCCAAGTCCCTGGGAACGACCATTGGGATCCGGGGGCGATCGACACGAGCATCGTCCCGGGCAAGCCGACCAGTGGTGACAGCGGCGGCTCGTCGGACAGCGGCTCCACCTCGGGCAGCACGACGACGTACACGGTGAAGAAGGGCGACACGCTCTCCTCGATCGCCACCGAGCACAAGACGACCATCGCCGCCCTGGTGAAGCTGAACAGCCTGAAGAACCCGGACAGGCTGTCCGTGGGCCAGAAGCTGAAGGTCCCCGGGAAGGCGCCAGCCGTTCTGTACGAGCCGTTCCCGGGCTCTGCGTTCTTCCACGGCGGCCGACACAGCCCGATCATCGCCGCAATGGGCCGCCGCCTGGTTGCCGAGGGGTGCGGCAAGTACAACCAGGGCCCTGGCCCTGACTGGACCGAGGCCGATCGTCGAAACTACGCCGCCTGGCAGCGAAAGCTGGGCTACACCGGCGCCGATGCGGACGGCATCCCCGGAAAAGCCAGTTGGGACAAGCTCCGCGTCCCGAACGTCTGACCTCTCCTCAACCCTCTCTCCTCAAGGAGTCCCCTGTGAGAACCCTCCTCGGACGCGAGCCGTCTCTCTGGCTCGGCTTGGTCGCCGTCCTCGTGAAGATGGCCACCGCATTCGGCCTTGACGTCAGCGGCGAGCAGCAGGCCGTCGTCAACGCGCTCGCCGCCGCTCTGGTCGGCCTCATCCTCGCGGTGATGGCGAACGACGGCGTCGGCGCGGCGGTCCTCGGCTTCGTCCAGGCGGCCATCGCGCTCGCCGTCGGCTTCGGTCTCGACTGGTCGGCCGAGCGGCAGGCCGTCGTGCTCTCCGTGGCCGCCGCTGTCGTGGCGATGTTCGACCGCACACAGGTGACCGCGCCCGTACCGGCAGGAGCGGTCAAGCGGCCTGTCCGCTCGGTGTCCTGAGCGCCTTATCCACCCTCGGAGCACAACATGGCCGATGATCCGTCTCTCGGCGAGTTGGGGCGGCTCATCGAGCTCATGCGAAGTGACATCCGCGATGACTTGGCGGGGCTGAACGCCCGACTTGATCGCATGGTGTCTCAGGACGTGTATGTGGTCGAGAAGGCCAGCGTCGCCCGAGAGCTCGCCGACCTGGCGAAAGCCGTGGAAGGACTGCAGGCGCAGCGGCAGCAGGATGCCGAGCGGGTCACCCAGACCCGCCGGTGGATGGTCGCATCGGTCATCATCCCGCTGGTCGGGATCGTGCTGCCGCTGGTGATGGTGATGAGAGGAGCTGGGGCATGACCCGGGTGGAGGCCCGTAAGCGGCGGCGGCGCGGCGACTACATTGCGGCCGCCGGGGCTCTGATGTTCGCCGCGCTGCTGGCCGCTGGCCTGTGGGCGTTCCTCAGCCTCTCCCGGGAACTGGCCGACGCGAACCGCGCTCGAGACCAACTGGCCGCGCAGGTACAGGGGCTGGGTGCGACGCCGGTTGCCGGGCCGCCCGGGTCGCGGGGCTCGCCTGGTGATGCTGGCCCGTCCGGCCCTCCAGGGCCAACTGGGCCGACCGGGCCTCCTGGGGAAGACGGGCAGGCCGGCCGGGACGGGGCGAGCGGTAAGCCGGGAAGTCCGGGACCTTCCGGCTCGCCGGGGAAGGACGGCTCGGACGGGGCGAGCGGCGCGGATGGCAGCAACGGAGCTGACGGCGCGGCTGGCCCGCCTGGACCAGCCGGGGCAGCGGGTCCCACCGGGCCGGCAGGACCCCAAGGCCCGCAAGGAGAGAAGGGGGAGACGGGGGAGCGTGGCCCGGCTGGCCCGTCCTGCCCGGACGGGTACTCCTTGCAGACGCCGAGCTGGGATCCGGACGCGCTGGTCTGCCGTAGGGATGGTGCGCCGGATCCGGAGCCTTCTGACAAGTCGCCGGGGAACGGGGACGGTGGTACGGGTCTGTTGGGGCTTCCGGCTGATCGGCGCCGGGACTGATCGGCCCTTGTGTCCTACAGAAACGCACAATTAATAACGAACGAATGCGACCTTGTTCGCTTCACGAAACCCCAGGTCACCGGCCCGCAAATGACCCAGCCCTGGGCCCTCTAGGGGTATCGCCGAGATACGCGCCAAAGGGGCAATGAGTTGACCTTGAAGCCCTGAAGGGCTCGGGCACCGCCGCCCTCGCTCCGACCGCAGACCTGAGCATCATGCAGTGCTACACGCCACCTGACCGTAGCTATTGGTTGTTACCAAGCCGTGGAGTTCGTCAACGCTTCGTCTGCTGGGAACGGCGCTGGCCAGAAGGCGTAAGCGCCTCGGAGTCAGGCTCTGGGTCTCGCTTCCACCAGTGCAACAGCCGGAACGCCCGTTCGCTGTTCTCCGGGGGCCCGTACAGGGCGGTGCCGACCACCATTGCGACGATGGACATCCCGAAGACGGCCACGACCGTCTGGAGACCGGGGCCTGTGGCGTGCGGCTGCGTGGCTTCCGCCTGGGTGGTCTCGGTCTGGGGCATGGTGGGGTCCTTCTGGTCGGCGGCTGCGGGCATGCTATCCGTCGGCGGGCGCCCCACGGTTGGGCCGGACGCTCAGGGGCTTCAAGATCTCAACTCATTGCCCCTTTGGCGCGTATCTGGGTCACATCCCCGGTTCGGGAGTCTGCGTATCGGGCGCGGTGCGGGCCCGGTGCTGTGTGCCGGGCCCGCGGGGTGTCACATGTGGTGCTGGATCCAGACGCCGATGAGGGTCACGGCGCCGGCGCCCGTGGTGTACGCGGCTCCCCGGTAGAACTCGGCGAGTCCGAGGCGGCGGTACCGGTGGATGCGTTCGGCGTGCTGGCTGAACCAGTGGGCGCTGTGCTTGCGTGCGCGCAGGTATGGGTGCTTGTATTGCATGCCTGGTGTTGCCTCCCGTTGTCTCGCGTTGAGTGGACTGGTGGAGCACCGTGCAGGGAGCCCTTCCGACCCTCGGTTTCTCAGGCCAAGGCGGGTCGGAGTTGGGCTCCTTCTGCGCTGTACAGGGAGCATACGAGAGGGTGTGGGTGCGGACGTCGCGAACCAGCTGTTCGGGGCGATGAATGCGTCATCCGCGTTCGCCCGCGTTCCCTACGCGTTGAGCCGTGTTGACGCGGTTTCCGACGGCTAGTGTCCGACCAGGTCTGACTAGGTCCGAACCCAGAATGGCTGGTACCCGACGCCGAACCAGGCGCCGGCACGAACTGATGCAGCAGCTACGCTGACACGACGGTGTCCCGCCTGCTTCTCTCAGGCGGGACACCGTGCTGCTGCGGGTCGCGCTACTTGCGGTTCAGCAGGGTCGGGCCGACGCCAAGCCAGCGCGGTACGTCGGGCCGCGGGGTCTGCCCGGTCTCCTCGGCCGCACAGGTGATGAAACGGAGCACTTTGTCGCGGCGGTCGTCTGGTGCGCGTACCCCGGTTTGGACGTCAGCGAGGATCGGACGGAGCGCGTATGCCTCGATAGCGATGCGGCCCCGAGTGGAGCGCTGACAGTTGCGGTCTCCGATGTGGAGCCAGTCGGCGCAGTCCAGCCCCGCGGCGATCGCCAGTTGGTCGACACGGTTGCCGAGCGCGGCGCCGCCAGCGGTCCACGCGTACCAGACGCGGGCTCCACCGTCGGGCCGGTGGAAGACGATCCACAGGAACGTCTCGGGCTCGAACCCATCCACGATGCCGTCAACAGCTGCCTTCTCGACGGGCCTGGCGTCTCCGGTCGGAACCAGCAGGGTGGGCGACGCAAGGACGGCAGTCGACATGGTCGTTCTCCTCACTGCTCGGTGGTGCGGTAGGCGGGTCGAGGTTCAGCGGTGGTCAGTCGCTGTCGCCCAGGCTGCTTCTGTGCTGCCAAACGGCTTTCTTCACCTGGTGCTCGCTCGTTCCGAAGCGCGCAGCGAGTTCGGCATACGTTTCACCTGTGGCTTGTCGCTCAGAAGCATCCTTTGCCTGAGCGTCGGTCAGAGCAGTTGCCGCCCTGACTTTCATGGCCGAATATCCGGCATTCTTCAGCCTGTTAGAAAGACCCGAAGGTGACATGCCATATTCGTCGGCCAAGTCCTTCAGTTTCTCACCGGCAAGATTGCGGGTCTTGATCGAGCGAAGGTCTGCCTCCGACAGGGTTACCCTCTGCCTCCTGGATCCCCCTGCGGGTCGGCGTGGGACACCGGCTTCCTCCATCCTGCTGGCAACGATGTGCGCGCCGACCCCCACCTGAGCGGCAACGTCATCGAGAGTCATGCCGGATTCGTAGAGCAAAATTAATTCCAGGAGATCGACTTCAACCCTAGGTCTCCCCGCAGATCGATGCGAATCTACTTCGATCTCCCTGGCCACAACCTCGTGGTCAAGTTCGGTGATTGCGGCGATCTGCTCTATATCGCGAAGGTCGTTGCGCCATAATTCAACCGCGATCCTCTTCAGGTCGGCGGTTGCCTGCGCGCGCCTCATGCGGGCCTCTTTGGCTTCCTTGGCGAGCGCTGCGCGTGCGTTGTTCACGCCTGGTTGTCCTCACTTCTCGGTGCGTAGGTCGGTGCGAGCTCCCTTGCCAGGCCGCTTGGCATGCGCTGCGCGAACCGTTGAGGCTAGGAAGAGGGAACACAGGAGATTGCGCTCCCGGTACCGGTACGCGGCTTCGATGCTCCAGCGGGAAAGCTGCTTGCGTGCCGCGTCACGAGTGACGCCCAAGTAGTCGGCTACCTGCTGGACGGTCCACAGTTCTTCCGGCGGCGCGCCGTCTTCCGGGGCCGGGGCGGCGGCGAGGCTCAAATCGTTCAGCCACGTCCATCCGGCGTCCTTGAAGGCGGTCACGATGCGCTGGCGGAGTTCCGGGTTCTGCATGGGGTCGTTGCCCCTGGGGGTCGGCTTGGTGAAGACGAAGAAGACAGTGCCGGACCTGCTGAGTGATGCTTCGACGCCGTCGATGCCTGCCTCTTCAAGGACTGCGGCGATGGCGGGCTTGTCCTCCATGGTGAGCGTGCCGAATGCCTGGCCGCCGAAGACGTAGTTCACGGTTCCCCCCTGTGGGTCGATCGGGGCTGCCCCCTGCTGACACACCTAACTATGCCTCACGTGAGGCAAGGTTGCAATGGGTTCAGGCACGTCGATGACGCACCAGAAGGGTCTGAGCAGAGAATCGATCCAGGCGAAGAATCTGACATAGCGTCAGTAAGAAGGCGGGGGAGTTAGCCCCGCGCTGAGCCACGATAAGCTCTCACATGTGTCTGGTGATCAGCCGTCAGTCAGCAGGCCCTGGAACGCTGGGCAGTCAACGGCATGCCACTCCCGCACCAGGATGTCGCCATCGGTCACGACCACCTCGGCGTACCAGGGTAGGCATTCGTCGCAGGCGACGATCTCGTACGCAGCGCCTTCCTCGTCGAAGGCCGGGAGGTCGATGGAGCCGACCGGGGCGGTGTAGGTGACCTTCGGCTCGCGCTGCTCAGCGTCGCTCATGGCCCCAGTATCGGACACGCCTCGGTCCGGAGGATCGTTCTGGGGGAAGCGCATAACGTGTGTTAAGCATGATCGAGGTAGTCTCGGATCATGAGCGAGCACATCGTCGCCCCGAGACCCACCTCGGAGCTGGAACGCCCGGGGGCCGCACAGGAGGCCCTGTTCTGGCTACGCGATGTCCTCGGGACCGTCGCCCCCCGCAATCCGCGCAACCGGCGGCTCGGTGAGCGCCGGTACCGGCTGGAGCTGCTGGCCGAGTGCCTGGACCGCGACACCTTCCAACTGGTCACCTCCTGGCTGGGCTCCGAAGCCGTGCCCGCGGTGAAGTCGAAGCAGGCCTACGCCGACGACATCCGTCTGTGGGCCACTGTGGCACGGGAGTTGGGTGGGCACGAGCGGTTCTTCATCGGCGCGATCACCCCGGACATCATTGAGACGTGGACGAAGGTCCAGAAGGCGCAGGGGAAGGCGCCGCGCACGATCAACCGGCGCCTGTCCGTCCTCACCGCTCTCTCCCAGTACGCCAAGTGGAAGACCAAGGACCAGAGCATCGCCTCCCCGGTCACCAAGCACGACCGGCCCAAGGTCGACCCCCGGGACGAGACCACCGCGACGCCGATCCTGGAAGTGCCGGAATTCCAGGCCGTCGTCAACGCCGCCCAGACTCCCCGCCAGGCCCTCGTCCCCACCTTCATCTACACCCTGGCCGGCCGCGTCACTGAGTGCTGCACCGCCCACCTGCACCACATCAAGGCCGTCGGCGGGGAACGCAAGCTGGATCTGCGACGTAAGGGTGGCAAGGGGCGCATCTGGACCATCCCCGACCGCCTCGGCCTCCTTATCGACGTCTGCACCGAGGGGCGAGCCGAGGGCCCGATCCTTCTGGACGACAACGACGTCCCCATGGACCGACACGCTGTCGACCGCCTCCTCACTCGCCTTGGACGCGCGGCCGATGTCCTGCCCGATCGGGACCTCACTCCGCACGTGCTGCGCGCGTCGAAGCTGACCCACATGCACGATGCTGGCGTCCCCGTGGAGGAGATCCAGGAGTACGCCGACCACGCCGCGATCGAGACCACGCTGCGGTACATCCGGCGCCGGGAGAGCGCCGCGCGGAAGGCGAAACACGCTGCGGCCGCGGTCGCGGTGTACGACCATCTGGTGGACCGGTTCGTGCCGCGGAAGGGGTAGCAGTGAGCGAGCGGAAGCCTGCGTCGATCCGCCAGTTGGATGCGCTCGTCGACCAGCTGGCGCCCGCCATGCCGTCGACTCAGCGGGTGCGGCAGCTTCGGATGGTCGCCGGAATGTACGGGCGGGCGGTGGGCCGGGAGGAGATGCCGGTGCGCGCCGGCCGGTCGATGAGCCAGTTGTTCACCGGCCCGGCGCTGAAGGCATTCTGGGAGCTGGCCGCGGCCGGGGAGTTGCGGCATCGGGCGGAAGATCAGGGGAAGCCGCTGCCGCTGTCGACCCTACGGACGGTTCGGAACTGCCTGAGCATCCTGGCCGAGGCTGCGGCGCCGGGCCGGGACGTGTGGCTGCCTGTGCTGGGGAGTGCCGAGCTGAAGCCGACGGTCACCTCGGCCGAGCAGGCGACGCTGTATCGGCGACTGGCGGACATGGCCGCGGAAGGGCCGCTGGAGCGCGACGGGTCGGGCCTGTCGTTCGAGGACCGGACGCGCCTGCTGGCGATGGTCGCGATCGTGCTCGATACCGGGGCCAGGTCGGGCGAGTTGGCCGCGATGCGCGTGGACGACCTGGGCGAGGGCGAGGCGACGCTCGGGGTGCGACGCCGGCCACAGAGGGGGCGGGGGCCGCGGGTGGAGGAGATCGCCGCGATGGTGGGGGTGTCGCCGGTGACGGTGTCGGAAGTGCTGTCGGGGCGGCCGCGTCGGATTTCGGTGGCGACGCAGCAGGCGGTGTTGGAGGCCGCGGAGGTGGTGGGGCCGGCGGCGCCGGTGGAGACGTACCAGTTGCGGGAGGGTGCGCGGGTCGCGGTGCGCCGCTGGCTGAAGGTGCGGGAGGGCCTGGTGGCGCATCCAGAGGGCGCGAAGACCGCGTTGTGGGTGTCGCTGCGGCCGCGGGGCGCGGTGGTGGCCGGGGGTGTGGTGCGGTCGTGGCCGGAGGGTGTGCCGTTGCAGGCATATGGGGTGCGGGTCGCCTACTCGCGGGGGATGGTGGCGTTGAACGGGCTGATGGCGGGCCGGTATGGGTGGTCGCCGATGCCGACGACGCTGGAGCGACTGCGCCGGGCGGTACAGACGGAGCCTTTGACGGAGTAGTCAGGCGTCCGTCCGGTTCAGGTCCCGGGGAGCGGGTCCTGGTCGACATGGTGCTGGCGTGCCCGGCCGGGGTGGTTTTCGGGGTCGCACTCGGCCCCGTAGCGACGGAGGCGGCTGTCAGGGTCGGTGAGTTCGCGGCGACAGCGGAGGCAGTGGACGGGGCGGCGCCCCTGCTCGGGGAGGCCGAGGAGGGGCGTCTGCCGTGCGGGACGGGAGGTCACGGCGCGGTCGTGGGTTCGTCGATGATGTTGATGAACATGCGCAGGAAGTCCTTCGGGTTCATCCCAGGTTCGGCCTGCCGCTGCGCTGCCTCGGCCATGCCGCGAATCTCCTCGATGCCCTCGATCAGGTCTTCCCAGTCCGCGCACGGTGCGCCTTCGGGGATGGGGCGTGCCAGCACGTCGGCGGCCTCGTTCAGGACCTCGGCGCGGTAGGCGGCGACCCGTCGGGCGAACTCGGCCGCATCGTCGTCGGTGAAGTGGCTGACGTAGGCGTTGAGACGGTCGAGGGCACTGGGCATGATGTGCTCCTTGTGGGTTGGTCAGGTGTTTCGGTACGCTGGCCGCGTTGTAAGCGGCGTGTGATCAGACTCGGGCCACCACCCAACTGGGGCGGTGGCCTTCGTCATGCCGCGGATCAGCGCCCCGTCTCCCGCAAGCTACGAGGCGGGCAATGATCCCGGTCAGAAGTCGGTGCCGGGGATCGCCTCGTCCGGGCGGTCGTCCACGGCGGTGCACACGGGGCACTCGTGGTCGAACTCCGTCGCCTCGTGGCAGCGGCTGATCTCGTCGGCGGTGAACTGGTCGAACACGTCGGCTCCTTAGTACTCGGGGCAGTCGGTCAGGCGGCGCGCACGGCCCATTTGCATCCGGTGCACCGCCAGATGGGGCCGAGGCTGAGGCGGCACCCGTGATAGTCGGTGTAGTCCTCGACACGGTTGAACGTGATGGACCCGCATTCGGGACACTCGTCGGGCTCGACGTCAGCCTCGACGGGTGCCCAGACGGGCGACGGGTTGGCGGCTTCCTCGGCGGCGAGGTCGTCGAGGCCGGCGCGGATCTGATTGGCGCTGTTCATGGTTTTCCTTCCGTCAGGCGGTCAGTGCGGTGTTGGTGCGGGTAACGACGGTTCGGGGGAGATAGTCGCGTCCGAGTTCGCGTGCGATGAGCTGCGCGGCGCTACGGACGATGATGACGCGCCCGGCGGTCGGTGTTACCCGGGTCAGGTCTGCTGCTGGTACGCAGGGTGCCAGTGCTTGGGGTCGTTTCCGGTGCCCGCGCAGGTCGGGCAGTTCCCGTCGGGGTTGCAGTCGGAGCACCCAGCGCCATCGCACTCGGGGTGCGCTCCGTCTCCCTTGCAGGTGCGGCAGTCGTCCACGATGGTCCTTTCGTCAGGCGGCGAGGTGGGTGTCGGTCTGGGTGAGCTTCTTGCGGGGGGTGTGGTCGGCGTCGTCGGGGTCGAGGGCGAGTTCGGCGTCCACCAGGTCCTGCACGCTGTACGCGACCACAGGCGCGGGGCGCTCGTACTTGGTGGGGGCGGGCCGCTCCAGGACGTAGGCCATGCGGTGGACGGTGTAGCTGATGATGCGGCTGACGTCGAACTTCCGCTCCGCTTTCCGGAGGCGGCACATGGCGGTGATCTCGACGTCGCCCGTCTTGGCGTGCAGTTCGTGGATCTCAACGGTGCGGACGGTGATCTCGTTGTCGCGGTCGCGGTAGGTGAGGGTGACGGCGTGCCGGTGGTCGAGGGCGCGGGTCAGGTCGGTGAGGGTGCGGTGCTGGGTCTGGCGGTTGGTGTGCTTCATCGGTGCCCCCTCTTCCGGTGTGGTGTGTTCACCGTAGCAGAGATTTCATTGCACGTGTAGTGAATTACGGCTACGATGTAGGACACCACCGGGACCCACCCGGTCACGCAGTCGATTGCGTGTGTAGTGAATAAGGGAGGAGACTAGGCGTGCCCATCACCCACAGCAGGCGCCCGCCCGGCCGCCGGGACACGCGCCGGCGACCGGAAGGACACGCCACCTTGGCCCCGAGCCAGAAGACCGGGAAGCGCGACGTGCGCGCTGTCGCCCCCACCGCACAGCGCGCCGTCGCGTACCTGCGCGACCAGGGCGAGGCCGATATGGCCAACGCCGTTCAGACCGTGCTCGACTACGCCACCGCGCCCACCCCGGCTTATGGAGACTCGCCCATCTCCCTGTACCTCGACCGGGCCTTCCGCGACCACGTGAAGGCCCAGGCCAAGGCGACCGGCGTAGACGCCGCCACCACCGTGCGGGAAGGATTCGAAGCCTTCCTGGCCGGCGCCTGGGACCCGCCTCAGCCGAAGCGCGCCACACATGGAGCCACCCTCGACAAGGTGAACTTCAGCGTGCGGGTGTCGGCCGAGCTGATCGAGCGCGTACAGGAGCGGGCGGCGGAGTACACCCGCGAGCAGGGCTGGCCAGCCGCTAGGGGCTACGCGCTCAACGCCATGCAGGTCGCGGCAGCGTACCTCGCGCACGTCTACCCGCTGCCCGACCAGGCCCCGGCCGAGCAGTAGCCGGCCACCCGTAGAGGGCGGGCCTGGACGCCGACAACCAGGCCCTCCTCCCTCGCTCAGCACCACATCACAACCTCATATCTGGAGACCTCATATGGCTGACGCCACCGAGGCCCCCGCCAACCCGACGGCGGAGGGCCCGACCTTTCACACCCAAAACCAGGACCAGCCTTCTGTCTACGAGCTGATGGCGCGCGTGATGCGCGACGTCCGGAACGTGGGCAAGAACGGGCGGAACGACTCGCAGAACTACAGCTTCCGGGGCGTGGACGACGCCATCGGGGCGCTGGCGCAGCCGCTGCGCGAACACGGGGTCTTCATGACCCCGGAGGTGCTGGAGTTCAAGACGGAGGTACGGGGCCGCCAGAACGCGGTCCTCATGCGGATCGCGTTTCACTTCTACGGCCCGGCTGGCGACCACGTCACCGCTGTCACCTTGGGCGAAGGATCGGACTTCGCGGACAAGGCTGCGAACAAGGCCATGTCAGCGGCGCTGAAGTACGCGCTGATCCACACGTTCATGATCCCCGTGGACTCGAAGTCCCTGGATGATGGAGACCGCGATCACCCGGAGGGGCAGCGCTCCCCGGCAGACGTGTATATGGAGCGGCTGCGGAAGCCCGCTGTGTGGAACAACCCGACGGCGCTTCTGGCGATGCACGCGGAGGCGAAGGCCGACGGGCTGCTGGGCGCAACCGTGTACGCGCCGGGCGGTGAGGAGATGACGCTCGGAGACCTGGTCGTGGCCCGAGGCCGGACATTGAAGGCTGAGGCCGCGGAGCGTGAGCAGCGGCAGGCTGCTGAGGCCCCTGGTGCGGCCGCCCAGGTCGCAGCCGAACACGGTGTGACCGTGATTGACCCTGACTGTCTCGTGCCGGACAACACGAAGGCGGAGGAGCCCCCGGCTGGCGATCCGGTTGCGGATGCGCTGCTGGACAAGCTGATGGGCCAGGTCTTCGAGCACAGGCATGACCGGGATGTGCTCACGCAGGTACGGGGCAACGCGGAGGCGAAGGGTCTGCTGGACCGGGAAGTTCAGGGCCCGGGACGCCAGTGGATGCCGTTCCGTGAACTGCTGGACCGACTCATGGAGGCCGCGCGGAGCGGCGAGAGGAGCGCCGCCTGATGGCCGCCGAGGAGCGCCCTCACGGGTACGCCCGGTACAAGCTGGACGGCTGCCGCTGCTACGTCTGCGCCTGGGCCGTCTCCCGCTACAACGAGCACCGGCAGAAGGCCATCACCGCAGGCACCTGGCGCCCCTGGGCGAATGCAGCACCCATACGTGCCCACGTCCAAGCGATCCGTGCTGCTGGCCTTGCCCTGGATGACCTGACCAAGGTGACCGGCGTCGGCCGAGGCACCCTCAACCACCTCCTGTGGGGGACTCCTGCGGCCGAGAAGATCCGCTCGGAGTCCGCAGCGGTGCTGCTCTCCTACAGGCCCCGCCTGGAGGACTACAGCCCCGGCTCGCTCATTGACCCGACCGGAACCCGCCGCCGTATCCAGGCGCTCGTGGTTGCTGGCTGGCCGCTAACGCACCTCGCTGCCAGGTTGGGCCTCTTCCGTCAGAACTTCGTCCGACTCCTCACGGCCGAGCGAGTCACTGTCGCGGTCGCCCGATCGATTCGTGATCTGTACGACCAGTTGTGGCGTGCTGATCCGGTCGAGGGTGGAGCCACCCCCACAGGTGCAGCCAGGGCCCGGAAGTATGCCGCTGAGCGGCAGTGGGCCCCGGTAGGCGTGTGGGACGACGACACCATGGATGATCCCGCTTCCTTCCCAGACTGGACGGGGAAGTGCGGAACGCCTGAGGGGTACCGCGCTCACTACGACATGCAGATCATGCCTGCTTGCCAGCCGTGTCGGCACGCCCGCGCCCGGTATCGGTGGGAGCAGGGCGAGACCAAAAAGACGGCTGCGCTGAAGAAAGTGGCCGCGTGATGGTGGTTAAGGAGAGCCGCCGTCAGCACGGCGCCTATGTGAAGTACAAGCTGGACGGCTGCCGCTGCTACCCCTGCTGCTTCGCCGACAGTGAGTACCGGAGGAATCGCGAGCGGGCGATCGCCTACGGCACCTGGCAGCCCTACGTGGACGCGGAACCCGTTCGCGTGCATGTCCGGTCGCTGATGGGGTTCGGGATTGGTTGGAAGCGGATCGCGGCGCTGGCGGGTGTCCCCACTGGTGTGGTGACGAAACTGCTCTACGGTCACCCGCAGCGGAACATGGCTCCCTCCAAGCAGATGAGGTCGAAGAACGCGGCCGCGCTGCTGGCGGTGGAGCCGTCCCTGGAGAACCTGGGGTCGGTCGTGGCCGTCGACGCCACAGGGACCCACCGCAGGCTGCAAGCCCTGATCCATGCGGGCTGGCCCAAGGCCCAGCTGGCCAAACGGTTGGAGATGCTGCCCAGCAACTTCGGCAGCGTGCTCGACCGCCCCCAGGTGACTGTGCGCACGGTCCGGGCGGTCATGCGCCTGTACGACGAGCTCTGGCGGGCTGACCCGCGCGAGAACGGTGTCGATGCCCAGGCTTACAGCCGGACGGTGAACTACGCCAGGGATCGCGGCTGGGCGCCGGTCGGTGCGTGGGACGACGACACGATCGACGATCCCGCGACCTTCCCGGACTGGACAGGGAAGTGCGGTACCCCAGAGGGCTATCACGCGCACTACAACATGCGGATTGCCCCCGCCTGCCAACCCTGCCGTGACGCTGTCACCGTCCACCGGCGGGAACGGCGTGAAGCGGCTCGCGCACCCCGTATGGCGGGGGCCGCGTAACACACCCACACATCACCGAAGGAGGTGGGCGCTGTGCAGTACGGCATTGCGGCGGTGCTCACCACCGTCATCGCCCTGGCCGCGACGATCGGCTGGTGGCACACGCGGCGCGCTCTGACCTGGGAGCGCGCCGCGCGGCGTATCAACGAGGCCGCCCTGGTCCGCGAGCACCGCGCGACCAGCACAGCGGCACGACGGGCGATGGACCGGCGGCTCGCCGCTGAGGCGGTCCTGAAGGCCGCGGACATGGTCCTGGACGACGCGCTCGCCCGGCACTACCAGCACAACCCGCACCACAAGGAGGGGGAAGCCGATGGATAGCCTCACGGCCCACCGCGCACTGACCAACCACCGGCACTACAGATACCGCGGCTGCGCACCCACGCCGGCCGATGTCGCGGACTTCCCGGGCCAGTCCCTCGGAGACCCGGCGCTACCCGTGTCCGCATGGGACCGGCCGGAGGACGCCGCCCAACAACAGGCAGCCCTGGCCGTGTGCGGCGCGTGCCCCGTGAGGGCCGAGTGCCGGACCGCAGCTCTGCTGTCGACCGGTGGGAAGAGCGCCGGCCCGAACGCGGTGCGCGGCGGGCTCGTAGGCGGGATGGTCCCGGCGGTGCACGCCCTCCTCGACGGCCCGGGCATCGACTCGGAAGACGCCCGGCAGCAGCTGGTGGAACACCGCCGGTACCGATACCGGGGCTGCGCCCTGTCTCCCGAGCCCGACTTCCCCGGCCAGTCCCTGGGAGACCCGGCCCTGTCGGTGGACGCTTGGGGCACGCTGGACCTGCCCGACGGGCGGACGGAGCCGCAGCCGGACCGGCTGGCCCGGGAGCGGGCCGCGATCGGCGCCTGTGCCTCATGCCCGGTGCTGGCCGAGTGCCAGGCGTACGCGATGAGCGTCACCCCGGACGGCCGACTGGCGGAGCAGGCCGGGATCTGGGGCGGCATCCGGTCCCTGGACCGGCACCGCGCACTCATTCAGCGCCGCCAGGCGGCCAGCGTCACGATCCCGGCGGCGGAAGTGTCGGAGTCCGTGCTGTCGGTGGCCCGCACCGCCCAGAAGCAGGCCGTACTCCGGGCACTGGCCCGGGAAGTCGACGAGGAACTGGTCGCGTACCGGTCCGGGATGGACGTACGGACCGCCAACTGGCACCGGGCGATCCTGTGCGGACTCCTCGGCCTCGACAAGGACACCGCGTCCCGCGAGCAGCTGCTCACCACAGCGCAGCGCCTCGGCATCCTCCCGGAGCGGGTGCTCATCCGCCCGGACGGGCGGTGGCCGGTCGCCGCCGCCCCCAACGGCGACGGATCCAGGCAGCGGCGGATCGCCCCCGGCATGCCCGTCCAGGCCGTGCTGCCCGGGTATCAGCATCTGCCGCGCACCCGCCGCCGCAGCCTCGTCCCGGCGAGCGTCCTGGCCGCGACACGCCGGGCCCGCCGCGGCCCGAGGCTGCGGCTCGTCATTCCGCCGCCGCAGCAACTCCTCCTGCCCTTGCCCGTCCTCGCTGTGCTGGAGCCCGCCGCATGAACCCCACACCCCACACCCCGCCCACCAGCCTCCCGCCGGCCGACGTCGACCCGAGCCGCATCGCGCACGCTCTGGACGACCGCATCGTCACCTCCGCCGACGTGCTGTACGCGCGCATCACCGCTGGCCTGCTGGAGGTCGTCGGCCGCCCCACGCTGCTGCCCGCCGCGCTGTTCCCCGACGTCGACGCCCAGCAGGTGCAGGCGATATGGGACCTGGCGCTGACCGTGGGCTACCTGTGCGGCACCCGGGCCGCCGAATCCCGCCGCTGGGACGCCGACCGCCTGGCCGCCGCCCGCAACCAGCTCGCCGAGGCCGGGTACGGGGCCATGGCCGACCGGATCGGCCGAGTACTGCCGCAGCGACCGTTAGTGGCACATCCGGCGGACGGAGAGGCCCGGCTGGAAGCGGTGCGGGGAGGACGGTCATGAGCGCCGGCCCGGCCGCCGGGGGGCCGGCGCACCGTCGAGGGCGCGGCCGCCCCGTCGGTGGCATCGCGTTCGACACCGCCGCCCGGGTCGCGTACCTCGAGGCTGTCACCGCGGGCGCCAAGCTGACCGAGGCCGCCGCGAAGGTGGGCGTCTCGCGGAACGTGCCCGCCCAACACGCCAAGACCGACCCCGAGTTCCGGGCCGCCCTCGACGAGGCGAAGGCCCGCGGGAAGGCCGCGCGGATTGAGCAGATGGCGCACGGCGAGTACCGCTACAACCACGGCGGCTGCCGCTGCCGCATCTGCCGCACGGAAGCATCCAAGGCGCGCGCGGGGCGCCCGGACCGGGTCAACCGCCCCACCCGCAACACCCGACACAAGGAGACCCCGAAGAAGGCCCAGCCGATCCCCATCACCGGCCGAACGCCGAGCTCGTCTACTCCGTTTTCGCTGGCCAGAGCCTCGTAGTTGACCACGAGAGAAGATCGCAATCGCTCGTTATTAATTGTGCGTTTCTGTAGGACACAAGGCGACCGGTGGACACATGTGCGATGACCTGGATATCTGCCGATGAATCTGACGATCCGACACGACCCGGGAGCAGGTGGAGCAATGTCGCCGTCAACAGGTAGGCTGGACGCCTGGCCAGACACGCCATCAGGTAAGGTCTCGGCCCACAACAGCAAAATGGATCGGCCCCGCAGGATTCCCAGACTACTTGGCGGTGATCTGGGTGCGAGGCCGGTTCGACACCACACATCGCGAGAAGAAGGTGCCGACATGGCCCAGAGTACCCGGGGCGCTCCCCCGTATGACAGTTGGACCCGCAGCTCCGCCGCGAAGATCACACTGGCGTTGAGCGCGAGCCCTGTCACTCCGACCCACACCACCACGTGACCGCCCAGGGCGGGGACATCCTCGCCTGGTTGGACACTGCCATCGCCAAGGCCGTGCAGGCTGCGGACAACTGGCATGACCTTGAGTGTCACGTGCACGCCATCAGCGTCGCCGAGACGGCCACGATGCTCATGCGCGCCCAAGTCCCTGGGGCAGTCTGCGACTGTACTGGCCCCGCCTCGGTCCTGCGTCGCTGTGCCGCCGACCGGAAGCTCCTGGATCTGCACGGTGGACGGATGCACTCCTGCCCGGCCAAGGACGAGACCGGCTACCTGGACGAGTGGAAGCAGTTCGACCACGGCGACATCTGCCCAGCCGTTCAGCTTCTCGCCGAGGGCTACGGCTGGACGGAGGGCGAGCGATGAGCGCCCGCACGTGGTCCGTGATGATCTCCTGTCCACGCCCCAAGCCACGCGTACCCGTCCGGCAGCAGGCGTGGCACCTCACCCCTGAAAGGGTCCAGGGAAGCGTCCATACCTTCTTCGCGCCTGAAAGCTCGCTCGCCCTCACCTCACGAACGGTGCGCCTACGCACGGAGGTGTCGGGCGATCTACCGGGCTGCCGACCGGACCAGTTGGAGGAAAGTCTGGCCGCCCTGCTGTCCTGCCTGTACTTCGACACAGGCCATGCAGGGGCGTATGAGCTTCCGAGCCCGGTTCGCTTCGAGATCGTGGAGCGCCGGGCGCAGACCCCACCCGCTGAGGGGGATCGGATGACATAGCCCTGTCTGGGCGGGAGATTCCTCGACCGCCTGGCCGCTTCCCCGGCTGGTGCGCCAACACCTTCCGGGCCTACGCGGCCCACTTCCAACGGCTCGACTCGCCAAAGCCGAGCTAAGGCCCTCCGGGCGCCAACCCGGTGAGCGAAATCAGGTTCCTCCAGAACCCATCGAAGTCCCGAACGCGGGTCTTCGTGTCTCTACGAGACGGGATACATAGTGCACGACGCGCACGCCTCTTGTCAGCTTCCGCATCCCCGCACGGGCGATTCGTCCCAGATTTCCACCCACGCCGACGACACCCCGCGCCCCCACACCTCCCGCGACACGCGCCCCGAAACCCCCACACTCGAAACCGTGTTCGAATACAGTGGCGGACACGGCCGTGGTGGCATCCGGGTGGACGCAGCACACCAATGGGTCTCCACCACGGCCGGCCGGATCGCCCCCGACCCCTACAGCTGGATGCAGGCCATCCACTGGGTCGGCGGCTCCGGCCTCTACACCCCCAGCCGAACCCACGGACCCAAGTGGGGAGAGACCACCGTGCGCATCGCCCAGGAGATGGCCGCGCTGAAGGAGTGCCGCCCCGGCGTCGCCTACCTCGCGCGGAAGTTGGGCCTGTCTGAGCGCACCGTCCAGTACCACCTCGACATGCTCCGCGAGGCCGGGCTGCTCGTGTACCGCGTGAAGGGTTCCCGCATCACCGGCACCGTGCGGCAGGCCTCCGAGTTCGAGCGCGTCATCCCTGCCGAGTTCGACACCGCGCTGGGCATCCGGACGGTCGGTGAAGGGGTGCAACGGCGGCCGGTCGGAATCGCCGAGGAGCACCGGAAGACGATCGGGAACCTCGCGAAGAAGGCCGCCAGGAAGGTGCGCCGGAAGCGCTCGAGGAAGTCATCTTCGGCGCGGTCGCGTTGCACCCCAATGCAGGGTGGTACCTCTGGGTCTTCTTCTGCGGCTGGTACTCACTCTCCCTCTGAGAGCAAGCTCGCAAGCGGGAGCAGGAAGTCCCCCACCCCGAAGAAGCCCAAGCGCGCCCGGCGCACCCTCAACCGAGTCGGCCGCCGCTACCAGCTCGCCCGCGAACTCATCCAGCAAGTCCGCTGGCTCTCCGGCGCCTCCACCCAGCGCATCGCCTGGATCGTCAAGGACGTCGCCGACGCCGGATGGACCGCCCACGAGGTCATCGCCTGGCTCGACACCACCCCCGAACCCGAGCACGGCACCCGCCGACCGTCCGGGCTCCTCGGCTACCGGCTCAAGGGCGTCACCGGCATGCCCGGCTGGCAGACCAAGGACCAGCGCGCCGCCGCGGTCGAGACGATCCGGGAGTCCCGGCGCGCCGAGCGTGACCGCCACGACCGAGGCCCGGCCGGCGGATGGGACATGAGCAACTGCCAGGAGGCCAACAGCCCGGCTGTCCGCCGCATCTACTCCGAGGCCATGACCGAGGTCCGCCGGGTGCTCCAGCAGCGCCAGGAGCAAGAGGCTCCCGTTGAGGAGCTGTTCACGATCGACTCCACCGCCCCCCAGACGGTCGACATCGAGGGCTTCTCCCGCGAGCTGGTCATCGACATGCGCGCCGCCGCCGAGAAGGACCCCGCCATGGTCCTGACGACCATCGACTCCATCGGGGAGCGGGACGCCCGACGCCTCTACACCAACCGGCTCGTCGACCAGGTCCTCGCCGACCACGACCGCGCAGGAGCTGCCGTATGAGCGCAGACGAGACCATCCGCAGCAGCCAGTCCGGAACGTCCGGCCGCGACCTCGCCCGGCTGGCCCTCGCACGCTACAAGGCCGCCGCCAAGAACCGCCCCACCACACCGCCTAAGAAGCGCGCCAAGCGCAGCCAGACCCACTACGGCAGCGGCCGTGACGTCATCGGCCTCGGCTCCGTCATCGCCCAACTCAGCGAAGACCGCGAATGGACGACCAGCGTCGCGGGCGGCAACATCTTCGACCGATGGCCCCAGTGGTGCCCCGACCTCACCGACAAGGCCGCCCCCACCACCTACGACTCCGACACTCAGCAGCTCACCCTGCGCCCCGCTACAGCTGCGGCCGCCACCCACCTCCGCATCATCGGCGCCCAGCTCGTCACCCACCTCCAGCAGCAAGGCGCCTCCGTCCGCACCATCCAAGTCCTGCCGCCCGGCCCACTGCCCACCCCGGGCGCCGCCCCCGGAAGCGAGATCCGGAAGCCGGCAGAGGAGGCGCCCGTGAAGACCCGTGACGACGCGTGCCCCGGCTACCACCAGACCCTAGCCGCCATCGACCACACCCCGCCCGCCGGCCAGAAACCCCGCCTCCAACGCGACTGGGGCACCGGCGAGTACTCGTGGCTCCGCGAGCCCGAGGACCGCTTCACCGACGCTGTGGTCGCCATCGAGGCCGCAGAGGCGAGCAGGGGCAACGACCCCGACGCCGTGCGGCAGGCTGCGATCCGAATGGCGCGTGCTCAGAAGGATGGCCGCGTCTCCGCAACACCCACCACGTTCCAGCGCACCGCCTAGGAGAAGAGCATGCAGGCCAGTCCATTCCATCGCCCCGTCGAAACCGTACGACAGGTCCCGGCCGCCCCTGCGCCTGAGTGGGAGAACTTGTTCGTGCAGCCGGTCTACGCTCACGGCGAGATCTACGACGACGGCAACGCCGAGGGCGAACGCGACGCCGTCGAGAGTCCCGACGTCACCGCCGCGTGAATGCCCCCGCCCATGCTAGGTAAAGGGCTAGCAATGACACTATGAGGCGTCTCATATAGCGCACTATCCGTCACGCACGACAGCGCCACAGCAACCGCAGTCTCGACCGCCGGGACTACGGCCATACCAGACACCGAATCAGCCCCACTCCGGCAGGTCACGAAAGCAACAGAATGATCAATGTGTAGCCTCAGGCCCCATCACGCCATTGCCGTACGGCAAGAAGGGGCCATCATGGCAACACTCAACGTCCCGATCGATCTCGTAGACCTGAGCGAGGTGAAGAAGTCCCTCCAGCGCAGGATCGCCCTCATCCAAGACGCTGTCCTCGACCGCAAGGTCATCGTCATCATCAACGGCAAGGGCGGTGTGGGGAAGTCCAGCCTCGCTGCCGCCCTCGCCGTGGCCCTGGCCAAGGTCGGCAAGAAGACCGCGCTCATCGAGATGGACGAACAGGGCAACAACTGCGAAGACCTCGGCATCACCGGAAGCGCACTCGATGACGGCGGTGAATCCCAGGCGACCGCCATACTGGATGGCAAGCCCCTCACCCCGACCGGACAGGCACGCCCCAACCTGCACGTCATCCCCGGTGGAGATGCCCTCGAGGACGTCGTCGAAGAGCTGTACGTACAGCGTCGCTACGCCTCTTACCAGGATGCCCTCGAAGACCAGCAAGCCTGGATGGGCATGTACGCCGCCGCCATCGACCGGCTTCGCGACGACTACGACGTCATCATCCTCGACGTCGCCCCCGGCTCCGAAGTCCTCCAGGCCCAAGCGCTGGTAGCCGGCGACATGGTCGTCATCCCCTCCAAGTCCGACCCTTCCTCCCGCAAGGGTCTACGGGTCGTCGCCCGCCGCTTCGGCCAGGCCCGCGCCCTCAACGGCATGCTGCGCCTGCTGGGCGTCGTCCTCTTCGCCACCAACACCAGCGCTACCAAGGTCCAGAAGAACATCAAGGAGGACCTAGAGCAGGACCTGAAGGGCAACGCCCCCGTCTTCGAACAGGCCATCCGGCACGTTGAAGCGGCCGCTGTGGCCTGCCGCAAAGCCGGGAAAGTGCCGCAGGAGATGCGGTCCATGAAGGACATCGACCCCGGGACCGCGAAGTCCATCAAGGCCCTCGCCGGGGACTACCAGTCCCTCGCCATGGAGGTCATGGAAGCCTGGATCGCCCTCGACAACGAAGAGGACGGTGACGAGTGACCGCCAACACCGGAGAGCAGGAGGGCCGCCGCGGCGGCCTCCCCGAAGACGACTCCCTGGATGCCTTCTCGGCGATGGCGAACGCCGCCACCGCGCCCCGGCGCAGACGGCGCGCCGCGGCCACCCCGGAACCCGAGGTTGAGCCCCCGACCCCCGAACCAGCCGCTGCGTCGGCCGCTGAGATCGCCCCCGAGCAGCAGCCCGCGGCGGATGCCAAGCCGGAGACTGAACAGCGGCTGGACGCACCAGGCGAACCCGAGCCTCGGCCTGAACCTGAGCCCCAGCCCGAGCCGGCCCGGACCGCGCTCGTGCCCCAGCCATCACCCAACAGCGAACGGCTTCCCAGCCCAGCCATCGAGCAGGACTTGGCACCCGCTCCTGCCGCGGACCACCAGGTCACCACCGTCCCAATAAAGAACCTCGGGGAAGCCGGTCAACGAGCCACCCAGTGCACCATCATGGTCAGCACCTCGGTACGCGACCGCTTCGCCCACTATCAGCTGACCAAGAAGATGGAGGGCAGGGAGCCGACGAACGCCATCGTCGTGCGGCGGGCGGTCCTGCACGCACGGAAGAACGACCTGTTCTCTCAGCTGCTCGAGAAGGTTCGCCACCGACAGCAGCCGGTCGACGATGAAGACCACGACCCCGACGGCATCTTCGGAGAGGTGCCCGGCCGGCGCGCCGAGCGGGGCCGTATGAAGGACAGCGTGCAGCAGTCGTTCCGGCCCTCGTACCAGGAGCTGGAGGTCATCGACACCATCACCGCGGCTTACAGGTTCCCGTCCCGTTCGGACTTCCTGGACGCGGCGTTGGACGCGTTCCTACCGCCACTCCCGGCATCCGGGAGGAGCCGGACCCGGTAGACGGCAGAAGACTCGTACCCCGTTCCGGCCCCGAGTCGGAACAGGGTATTCCGTTTTTGTCAAGAGCTGCACATCGTTGCACGCGGCCTGATCGGCAGAGTTCACCCCGACTTGCCTGGGATTTTCCGTCACACGTTCGGGTGGAGTAACCGCCGGTATCTTCCGGATGCATATATCTACGAGCACAGTGAAGGGCGTCGCCGACCTTCGTGGTCCGGCGGCCGCCGGGGACGGGGGAGCGGACCAGGTGGCGCAGCACACCACCGCCCCCCTGCCCCGAGCGCGCCCCCGCCCCGGCCGCAGCCGGCCATCTGGGCAACACCGCCTACCTGCGTGGACCGGTCCCGGGCTACACTGCCGTCATCTGACGGGCGTGCCCGTGAGGTCTCCCGCCCCCGCGCGCTGGATGGGTTCGTTGTCGGCAAAACTCCGGCCTTCCAGTCCCCCGCGGGGGCGCTGCCATACCCAGGCCCCGTACCGGCCAGAACACGCCGGAACGTGTCACATCAGCGTCAAAAAACCGGACCCACTACCCCGCTGCACAGACAGCGGTGGGACAGTGGCAGTCCGGCACGGGACCACCGGCGGCCCGCGTCCGATCCTCCCCTTCCCTCGCCGGCCGTACGAGCGGAGACGCCGATGCCTGGACCCAGCCCGGCAGGCTCTACACCGCCTACACCCACCGACCCCGACACCCCGGGCGTCATCCACCTGGGCAGCCGACGGCGCGCCCGAACCACCGATCGTCAGGAGCCGGCCATGGGCACCGCGCACGACGATCAACCGTTCTCCCCCGAGGTCCAGCTCGCCGAGACCATCCAGGCCCTCTACCTCCACCGCCGACGGACCCTCACCGACCCGGACACCGCGGAGGCGTACGACATCGCCCTCGAGGCGGCCATCCTGGTGGTCGACGGAGCCAAAATGCACGGGCACATCGACGACGACCAGCACCAGGTGATCGCCGGGATGCTGCAGGCCGCACGCCGCGCCCCGCATGCGCTCTGATATCTGGCATATGTGACGCAGCGTCAATATCGCGGATCAGCAACAGTCGATAAGTCCGGAAAGATCAAATCTCACAACTCGTTCACCACGCAGGTCAGTCGTGACATCATGAAGCGTCCGGAACCACCCGGAGTGACGACCTCCGGCCCGGCGCGCGCCCCATAGCACCCCACGGCTACGCTCCGCGTCCACCGGGCCGCCGATGGAATGGGGTACCCATGGGTGAACAAGAGACGGATGCAGCCGTCGCCAGAGCGCGCCTCCGCCTCCTCGCAGCGGAATTCACCACCCCCCGCGCAACTCGCCGCGCGGCAGCTGGGCGCAGGACCCCAACCACGGCGCCGCGCGAGCCCATCAACCTCGACATCCTCGACCACCTGACGAAGTCCACCCGCGAGATCGTCGACTACACCCGCGAAGTCGTCCCCGACGCCGACCCTCCGCCGGCCACCGCGGAGGGCATCTACGGCTGGATGGTGAAGCTCACCCCCCACCTGGACGTCGACCGGCAGATGGTCCGCGACGCCATCATCCACCGGCAGGCCCTCGAGCACGCCATTGCCATGGGCGACAAGGACGTCATCCGCTACGAGGAGTGCCCCGGCTGCACCTGCTGGTCCCTGTTCTGGCGTTACGGCGAGGACCAGGCCGCGTGCGTGAACCGCTACTGCGCTGACCAGCTCGGCCGCCCCAGCCTATGGACGCTGCAGCAGATCGCCGAGCACTACGTGGACGTCAAATACGCCGCCCGAAAGGCCGCAACCTGACCCGCCCTTCGCGGGTCTCACCATCACCACCTGTCCCACTCGAAACGCCTCGGCCGGTCGGAGCTGCGACCGTCGGCCACGTCCAGGAGCTGATCGTGGCTGCACACATACCGTCCCCCATGCCCGCACAGGATGACCTCGTGACCTTGAAGGCCGTGACGGCCCTGTTGCGGAAGAGTCCGTACCCGTTGTCGCACTCGACGCTGAAGCGGTTGATCGCCTACTACCGGATTCCCCGCAAGAGGATCGGCAAGGCGGACTACGTGCACTTCAGCGATGTGCTCGTTGCGCAACGGCGTTGGGCTGCGCGGGAGTGCCGGAAGTCCTGACGGCCCGCCCGGGTTGACCTGCGGAGACTTGGCCTCGCCCCACTTGGGGCGGGGCTGTCTTCATGCCCAATTGGATTATTCATTGCGCATGTAGTGAATGAACGGTATGCTCGAAGAGCCGACAACGGGACGGCCCAACAGCCGCCCGGAGTACTTCCTTTGGAGCTCTCATGAGCGTGATCAGCGCTGCCCGCATCCCCAGCCAGACCACCAAGCAGCCCGCCGAGATCGACCTCACCACGCTCCCCGAGCACATCCGTCAGACCGTTGAGAACGCCCTCGAAGCAGCCCTCCGAGCACCCGACAACGACGTGTACTTCGACCACATGACCACCGCGATCACCGCCTCCGGGATCCGCGAACCCCGGAACCACGAACTCGCCCGCTGCGCCTGCACCAGCTGCTACTGCGACGTCCTCTACGACGCCGACGACCCCGACGCCTGGACCTACACAGACGGCGTCCGCGAGGTCCCCCAGTGCCCCGGCTGCGCCGACCGCCACCCAGGCCGCGACGCCGAATAGCGCGTCGCGACGGTCCGGCCCCCGGTCGAGCACCGCGGACCCCCACCGCCCACCTCCCGGCGGCCGGACCCACCAACCACAGCACACCACCCCGCACGCCAACCCGGGAGACCGCCATGCCCAGCACCGCCCACATCCTCCGCGAAACCGCCCGTATCCTCACCCGCCAAGGACTCCACACCGGCAGCCAGTTCGCTGGCCCGAGCGTGGGCTTCAGCAGCCTCGACGGACCCCTGGACGTGTGCGCCGCTATCTACGTGGCCGCCACCGGCAAGGGCCCCGCCGAGTTCCAGCGGGACGAGCTCGCCTCCATCCGACTCATCGAGTGCTCCGCCCCCGCCATGCAGGCCATCCGTGCCATCTCCGACGCCCTCGACAGCGAGCCGTCCATGGACCAGCTCGACCGAGGCGTGGAGGTACCGAACCGCATCGAGCACGTCTCCAACTGGGCCTCCACGAGGGCCGTCGGCGAGAAGACACCGCCCACCGCCGACGAGGTCATCGGCCGCATCCTCCGCACCGCCGACGCCCTCGACAGCCAGTCGGCCCCGCACGCGAACGCCGCCTGATCAGCCGCCCCACGTCCCGAACGGAGCCCCACGCCATGACCATGCCCATCGTCACCGCCACACCGGGCGACCTCCCCGACACCTTCTACAACGGAAAGGCCGACGCCTACGACGAAATCCACGCCGGCGCCACCCTGCCCGAGATGGAAACCCGCCTGGACTGGCTCATCGACGCCGCCACCGGCCCCTACTGGAACTACGTCGCCGGCTACGCCGCCCAGGTCGCGTCCTTCCGCATGCAGACCCCCCTCACCATCGGCGCCGAGACCGAACTCGCCTACGCCCACGTCGAGCCGAACCCGGAGGCCATCCGGTGATCACGCCGAACCCCACCCCGCTGTCCCCGGAGCGCGAGACCCCGATCTGCACGCAGGAAGCCGCCCGCGCCGCTGGGCTGGATGTGGCCCCCACCCCGACGGAGCTCGCCCTGTGCGCGCAGTCGATCGTCCGCACCTGGGGCGACCGGTCCGCCGAGCCCGACGACGAGGTCGGCAGCACCGCCGATACCGGGGCGCAGTTGGCCCGCGCCGTGCCGCTCCTGCTGGCCAAGCTCGCCGAGCTGGAACACGGCCCGCTGACCGTCTACCGAGCCCGGCACGTGGTCGGAGACCGAGCTTCCACCCTCGGCCACTACCGCACGCGCGAGCAGGCCCAAGCTCGATGCATCGCCGAACTGCGCGCCGAGATGACGCTCGTCCCGGACGTCATCTTCAACTGGGTCGGCGTGGACGGCGCCGAAGTGCTCAACATCTCGACTCCGGCCGACCCGTTCCCGGACGTGAGGGACTACGTCGTCACTGCCGTGACCGTATCCAGTACCGCCGACGAGGGAGCTGTCCGGTGACCGCCAAGGCGCGCCCCAGCGCCGAGCAGAAGGGCGCCGCCGCCACGGCGGCGCCCGCCCGCCCCCGCCTCAGCGTCGTCAAGCCCCCGGCCGGCTCGACCCCGCGGCCCCGATCGGACCTCTACCGGTCCCTCCGCGAAGCCGCCGCCACCGCCACCTTCCACACCGGCGCCGCAGGCATCCACGCCCCCTACGACCACTGGACCGGCATGAGCGACGGCCAAGCCACCACGGTCCTCCCCGACGGCACTCGCCTCACCTACACCCCCGACTGGGGCCTCACCGCCTACCAGCACTGCCGCCACGGCTGGGGCCACGCCCAGCACGTAGCCGACCGGGGCCAGCTGGACGCCTTCCACGCCGACACCGCGGCCTGCCGCACCCACACCTCGGGCCGCCCGGCCGCCGACCAGCCCATGGAGCACCCCCATGAATAACCGCACCCGCACCCTGACCGGCGCCATTGCTGTGACCGGATACGCCTCCGCCATCACCGCCGCGAACTGGCTGACCACCCGATACGGCATGGTCAACGTCGGCTTCGGCCTCATCACAACCGCCGGAACCTTCGCCGCAGGCGCCGCCCTCCTCCTCCGCGACACCGTCCAGGACACCCTCGGCAAAGCCTGGGTCCTCACCGGCATCACCCTGGGAGCGATCCTCACCTGGGCCACCAGCCCCACCCTGGCCATCGCCTCCGCCACCGCGTTCCTCGCCGCCGAATGCGCCGACATGGCCATCTACACCCCACTCCGCGCCCGCGGATGGGCCCGAGCCGTCCTCGCCTCCAACGTCATCGGCGCCATCGTCGACACGCTGCTGTTCCTCGCCCTCGCCCACTTCCCCGTCACCACCCGAACCGTCGGCGGCCAACTCGCCGGGAAGCTCGCCTGGGCCACCCTTCTCCCCGTCGCCGCTGTCATCACAGTCCGGCAGGCCCGCCATGCTCTATCTCGCGACACCCTCCGGGCCTGACGTCCGGGCCGCCATGCAAGCCGGACTCCTGGGCTGCATGACGACCCCCGCACAAGGCAACCGGATACCCGACGGCGCCCTGTACGCCTGCGACAACGGCAAGTTCGGCAAAGGCTGGCCCGGCGCCGACGCCTGGTACGACTGGCTGACCCGAACCGTCGACCGCTACGGCGCCGACCGGTGCCTGTGGGCCGTCGCCCCCGACGTCCCGTTCGACGCGGCCAGTACGCTCGCCGAATCCAGGCCCTGGCTGTCAAAGATCCGCGAGCTCGGCATCCCCGCAGCGTTCGCCGCACAAGACGGATGCGAGGACGACCTCATCCCCTGGGGCGAGTTCGACGTCCTGTTCCTGGCCGGATCCACCGAATGGAAGATCGGCCCCACCGCACAGCGCCTCGCCGAAGAAGCAACCACCCGCGGCCTCAAAGTCCACATGGGCCGAGTCAACTCCCGCCAACGCCTCCGCATCGCCGAGGTCTACGGCTGCGACACCGCTGACGGCACGTACCTCGCCTTCGGCCCCCAGCAGAACCTGCCCCAACTCCTCTCCTGGCTCCGCGAGATCCACCTCGCACCATGCCTGTTCGGAGCACCCGGGTGACCAACCAGCAGTACCAGGCCGCACTCCGCGCCGCCGAGAACGAACTCCAGCAGTCACGCGGCCTCCGATCCCGGCTGTCGCCTTCATCAACGACCCCACCCACGACTTACACACCCGCCGAGCCCTCGCCGAACACCTCGGCCTACCAGCACCACGCGAAGGAGGAACCCAGTGACCCCCGACGACTACGACAAGCTCTTCGAGGAAGCACGCGACGGGGCGCCGTTCTCCAACAGCAGCCAGGGCTACAGCTGGATGGCGAACTGGTGCGACCGCTGCATCCACGACAAGCCCGCCCGCCAAGGCAACGACGGACAGGGATGCCCTCTCATCCTCGTCGCCCTCATGGACAAGACGCCCATCCAGTGGCTGTGCGAGACCAAAGAGCAGGCGATCCACGCGGACTACCACTGCATCGAGTTCCGCGACGAGGACGACGGCCCCGGCGGCGAGCCCCGGCCGATCCCCGACCCGCCCGGACAACTCACCCTGCTGCCCCGCGGCGAGTACGAGGGCGTACGGATGCTCACCCCGTTCGAGCCCGACCAGATTCCGGCGACGCTGCCGTGAACGACTTCGAGGTCTCCTGCCTCGGCAAGACCGCGTTCCCCTCCCGCCGCGCCGGCCGACGCCGGGCACGGCAGATACGCGGCGAAGGCGGCCCCGACATGCGCGCATACCGCTGCGACTGGTGCCTCGCCGTCCACATAGGCCACCGACCCGGCCACGCCACCTACCTCCGAACCGGCCCCCACGGCCCCATCCACCTCACGGAGTACGCCCAATGACTCTCACCGCCCCCGAACCGGCCATCCCGAAGACCGACGCTCCTACCGTCATCGGCCTCGACACCAGCCTCACAGCGACCGGCATCGCCAGCAGCCGCGGATGGTGCGAGGTGATCGGCTACAAGCGGCCCCGCTCGAAGGACCCCGGTATCACCCAGCTCCCGCACGCCGAACGGCTCGCCGCCATGCGCGACCTCCTCGACCAGGTCACCACCGCCATCGGCTGTCCTGACCTTGCCGTCATGGAACTCCCCGCGCCCTCCCGCAGTGGAGGCGGCGCCCACGAACGCGGCTGGTTCTGGTGGGAGATCTACCGACACCTCACCACCAGCTACATCCCCGTCGGCCTGCTGACGCCGAACCAGCGCGGCCTCTACGCCACGGGCAAGGGCCAGGCGGGCAAGGGCGCCGTGGTCGACGCGGTAGCTCGCCGTTTCGCTGCATGGTCCACCGAAGGCGACGACAACGCCGCCGACGCCGTCACCCTCATGGCCGCCGGACTCGACTGGCTCGGCCACCCCATTACTCCTATGCCCAAGACCCACCGGGCCGCCATCGACAAAGCCGTCTGGCCCGACCTGACAGGAGCCACCCCGTGACCGCCCCGACTGCCCTGACACGCCGCACCATAGTTCTCGCCGTCTCTCCTCGCCGGCCCGTCACCGTGACCTCCACCTGGCGCGACCGCGCAGCCTGCCTCGACGCGGCCGAGCCGTTGTGGGACGGCGACCATGCCGACAACGGCACCAAGGACACGCGGGCCCGCGCCAAGAAGGAGTGCCGGCGCTGCCCGGTCCTGGCGCAGTGCTTGGCCGAGCAGATGCGGATCGAGGGCCCCGTGATGGATTCGCGGGGCACGGCGGTGATCGGTGGTCTGACGGCGAAGGAGCGGACGCGTACCTATGTGGCGGGGGCCGTGTTCGGTCCGTATGACGCGGAGGAGGCCCGGCTGTTGGCGCTGGAGGCGGAGGCCACGGGCGTGCCGGTGCGGTCGATCGTCGGTGATGCCGGTGAGAGCACGGTGCGGCTGGCGTTGCGCCTGCTGGGGAAGCGCGTGTCGGACGTGGAGGTCGGTGCACGGTCGACGTTGAAGCAGGCGTTGGAGTACGCGGAGGAGATCCGGCGCGGCCGGGCGGGCGGGATCGCTATCAAGCAGCTGGCGACCGAGCTGGGGACCAGCAGGGAGACGATGCGGCAGGCCGTGCACGCGCTGGAGGACGTCGAACGCGGCGATCTGGCGGTGGCGTCATGACCACCACGACCGTAGAGGACCGTGCAGACCTCGCCGAGGACCTGCTGCCCATCGCTGCGCACTTGGCCGTTCTGGTGCACGGCGACGGTGGGCCCCGGGACGTCCACCAGGCACTGGCCCGCCTGAGCCCAGCACAACGGGACGCGCTGGTTGTGGTTCTCGCGGGTCTGGTGGACCCGGATCAGCCCATCAGTTCCGCGCTGGGCTGGTTGGACTTCAACGAGCACGGCCAGCAGATTGTTCCGGCCTGGGGGCACAAGGGCACCTTGCGGGAGCTGTCTGAGGACGCGGTTGAGGATGACTGGGACGGTGTGGACATGGTTGCCGTCGACTACTTCCTTCGCGGCCGGCCGGTGCAACTGTCGAACCGTGCGGAGAAGGTCGAGGCGATCCTCGAGGGTCTGCGGCGCGGCATGGGCTACCGGGAACTCGACGCCTTGTTTGGGGTGAAGCGCGGCACCACACAGGTGTTCATCCAACGGGAGCGGAAGGCTGCAGAGGAGCGAGGAGAGTCGTTCCCTGTCGAGCTGTTGCCCACGTCGGGGCAGAAGGTCACACCCGCGCAGGTGGTGGAGATGCGCGAGCAGTCGGCGAAAGGGCGGACCGATCTGGCCATTGCAATGTCGGTCGGTCTGAGCTGCAAGCAGGTGTCCTCGATCTTGAACGGGGAGTACTTCCCGCAGGCTGGTGGGCCGATCCGCGAAAAGAAGAAGAGGCGCCCATCGGAAGCGTCGAGGGTGCTGTTCAACGGCGGCACGCCTGGCTTCGCAATCGCTAGCTGAGGCATTCAGATCGTCAGCCGGTGGGCTGAGGAATCACGAGAGAAGGAGAGCAGCCTGATGGCTGGAGAGACGAGCATCGTTGTGGTCGGGAACCTCGTGGACGAGGTTGATCTTCGATTCACCGCGCAGGGCGCCGCGGTGGCCAAGTTTCGGGTGGCGTCCACCCCGAGGACGTTCAACAAGACCACCAGCGCGTGGGAGGACGGGGAGAGCCTGTTCCTGTCGTGCTCGGTATGGCGGCAGGCCGCCGAGAACTGCGCTGAGACCCTGGCCAAAGGGATGCGGGTGATCGTACAAGGCCGCCTGAAGCAGCGCAGTTACGAGGACCGTGAGGGCGTGAAGCGCACGGTGTTTGAGCTGGAAGTCGACGAGATCGGCCCGAGTTTGAAGATGGCGACGGCGAAGGTGACGAAGACGGGCGGACGCCAGGGTCAGCAGGGTCAGGCGGCGGGCCGCGGGCAGCAGGGTGGCGGGGATCCGTGGGCGACTTCGGCGCCGGCCGGTTCTGGTGGCGGTGGTTGGGGTGGTTCCGCGGCGCCGGACGAACCTCCGTTCTGAGTGGAAGGTGCTGGTGGCAGGCCCGGTCCCGTGTGGGGCCGGGCCTTTGTCGCGGGCTGGTGGTCTACCCCTCCAGGATTATTCATTGCACATGTAGTGAATAAAGGCTATGCTGGAACAGCCGACAACGGGCCGCTGGTCAGCGGCCCGGAGTGAACAAGGGAGCCATCCAGTGCCCGAACTGCGCCTCACGGACCCCAACGGCTACGACGCCGTCACCACCGGATACCGGATCGTCGTCGACCCCCAGCAGGTCGACGCGGAGAGCACTCGGCTCCGGACCGAGGTAGCCCCTCAGCACGCGACAGAGCACGCGTACGCCGGTTACGACCCGCGGGACTACCGCGTCCAGGTCGCCTAAGACGGCCCTGGCCAAGCCAGGCCCTGGGCCGCGCCCCGTCACCTCCGTCGGGGCGCGGCCCCCATCATCACCACCGGCTCACTGAGGAACAGTCATGCCCGAAACCACTCCCGAACGACGCCTCGCCGACCACCTCCAGAAGCGCGCCGACGACCTCAAGGCCAAGGCAGACCACATGTCCGAGCACGCCTCCGGCATGTACGGGCGTTTCGAGGGCGGCCAGCCCCTCCTCGTTGGGCACCACTCCTACCGCTCCGCCGTCCGCGACCGTGACCGGGCCGACAACGCCACCCGCCGCGCCATCGAGGCCCGGAAGGTCGCGGAGCGAGCGCAAGCCAGGGCCAACACGGCGAAGGCAGCAGCCGACCTCGCGGACACAGCCGCAGGCCGTACACGTGCCTGGCAGCGCTCGGACTTCCGCCCCGGCGACATCGTCACCGTCCGCACCTTCCGGACCCGCACGGACACGTACCGAGTGAAGCGGGTCAACACCAAGACGCTGACCCTCAAGGGCCCCGGCGGCGGCTTCGACGACCCGAAGCGCGAGTTCGACCGGGTCATCTGCCGCACCCGCGACGGCGTGACCGTCACCAGCCCCACCGACTGAACACCGAACGCAAGGGGATCGACATGACCGACGTCCAGACCGACACCACCGACAAGTACGCCGCGCAGGCCGGCATGTCCCGCTACGACTTCCTGGAACTGCTTGGCTTCGTCTGGCAGGTCGACAGCGAGGGATACGACTACGCCGCCGAGCACTACGCCCCCCGGTTCGAGACGCCCGAGCTTGCGCAGCAGGCCCAGGACGATGGCGCGCTCCGCGACCTGTACCGCAAGCACCGGCCGACGCTTCAGCAGTGGGAGGAGCAGACCCGCGACGAGGAGATCGAGGACATCTGGTCGTCGCACTTGCAGGAGGCGAAGGAGCGCCGTGAGGCGCACCTGCTGTGGGCAGTGCACCCGGGCGGTGACTGGGACCACGCGGCCTACGCGCACGCCTTCGAGTCGCGGGAGGAGGCCGATGAGTGGATCGAGGGTCGGAAGCGGCTGACGGGGACGCACGGTTGGGGGCCGTGGCAGGGCCGGCTTCTCCACCGGGACGCCCCGGGCGGCGAGTGGACCGAAGTCCCCACTACCTGACGCAGCACCTACCGCACCACCCCCCACCACGTACGGGCCGCCCGACCGATCGCAGCCGGGCGGGCGGCCCACCCATTCCGCGCCGACGCCCGAGGAGGGCCGCCATGCGAGTCCGTGCCGACATCGTCGCCCTGATCAACGCCGGGCTCGACGACGATCAGATCGCCGAAGAACTCCACTGCCACCGCACCACCCCGTACCGAGTCCGCCGCGCACTGGCCGAAGCGTCCCTGAACGTCGCGGCCCGGGTCCTCGCCGAGGAGCTGCCCACCGGCCAGGTGCGGGACTACCGGCCAGCCCGCATGCCCACCAGCCCGGCGCAGGCCGCCGCGAACCGCGCCCGGCTCCTGGCCGCACTCAGCGAACCGCCCGCCCACGACACCGAAAGCGAAGCAGCATGACCAGCACCGCCCCGCTCACCGAAACCCCGTCCACGATCCGTGCCCGCCGGGACGCTGCCCGCGCCTGGTACTCCCACCAGCCCGCCACCCCTCCGATCACCGTCTGGGCTCTGACCGGCACCCCCACCGGGCAGCCCATGCTCACCGCCCAGGCGTACGGCCTCGGCGCGTATGAGGCTCTGCACCGGTTCGCCAGCGACGCCAGCGAATGCCCGAGGACCAGCGGGAGCAACGGCGACCAGGAGCCCGTCATGGACTTCTCCGAGCCGGGCCGCGTGTCCTGTGTGTGGCGTACGGGCGGGGTGTGGGTGTGCCTGTGGGCGACCGAGTCGGCCGTATCCCCGATGGTGGAGTTGGCCCGCGCGTTCGCCGGGAGGGCCGCCTGATGCCCACCCGGATCCAGCGCAAGCGCACTCCCGGATGGCGCCTCGCCGAGGCGAGCACGAACCCCAACGGCGTCGTCATCGTCGACCGGACCAGCAGGTTCGGGAACCCGTTCCGCGTCGAGGACGCCATCGAAGCCGACTACTCCAACCCGCGCCGCGCCTGCGTCTCCCACTTCCGCGCCTGGATCGAAGGCAGCACGGAGTACCCCGACACGTTCGTCGTCGGCAGGAAGACGTTCGACCGCCGCCGGATCCTCGCCGACCTGCCGCTGCTGCGCGGCAAGGACCTGGCGTGCCCCTGCCCGCTGCCGGAGCCCGGCGATCCCGACCACTGCCATGCCGTCGTGCTCCTCGAGCTCGCGGCCGCCGACATCCAGAGGAAGCCCTGACCCATGCGTATCCGCAACGTCTACCTGGACTGCGAGTTCCTGCCCTCCGACCCCAGCATCGACGGACTCGTCTCCATCGGCCTCACCGACGACCAGGGAAGCGACTACTACGCCGTCAGCAACGACATGGACGTCGTCGCCGTCAGGGCTGTGCCGTGGATGGTCGACAACGTGTGGCCGTCCCTGCCGCACCGGGGCGCCGACGGCTACCCGCAACTCCTCGACCGGAAGCACCCGTCCGTGAAGTACCTCGAGACGATCCGCGACGACATTGCTGCGTACTTCGCGGACACGGACGCCGAGGTCACGCACCTGTACGCGTACTACGGCGGGCAGGACATCTGCCGTCTCCACTCCCTGTGGGGCAACGACTGGGGCCTCATGCCGCGGCCGGTGCCGCGCTGGTTCTTCGATCTGAAGGCCCTCGCGGTTCAGGCCGGCAGCCCGGTGCTGCCGGAGCAGGCCCATGGGGCGCACAACGCGCTCGAGGACGCCCGGCACAACAGGATCGTCCATCAGTTCCTGACCAGCCTCACCACGAAGGAGAAGTGACCCATGACCGCCGCGCCCAGTCTGGTCCTGCCGGAGGGCCTGGTTCTGGAGACCGACCGGTGGGACGGGATGCTCGCCACCGCGGTCATGGACGAGCCGCGCACGTACCGGTACCTGCTGACCCGCATCTGGGATACCAGCCGCCCGGTGATGACCGTGGTCATGCTGAACCCGTCCACCGCCGACCACCGCACCAACGACCCGACGATAACCAGGCTGGCCGGTACGAACGGGTTCGCCCGTCGGCTCGGCATGGGTGGTATCGCGGTCGTCAACCTGTTCGCGCTCCGGGCGACGAAGCCACAGGAGTTGGGGAAGGCTACGGATCCGGTCGGGCCGCACAACGACGTCTTCATCCGTCAGGCCGCTTCTACGGCGGGGCTGGTCGTTGCGGCGTGGGGCGGTGAGCGCCGGGCCGTCGACCGGGCGGCCACCGTCACCCAGGACCTGACCGTTGTTGGGGTACGCCTGCACGCGCTGGGCACCACGTCGACTGGACAGCCTCGACACCCGCTCTACCTGCCCGGCACCGCTGCTCTCGTCCCGTACACCGGGGAACCGGCATGACCAGCCCGGGGCCGGTCGGCGAACCGCATCCAGCCGCCCACTACGGCCGCGCCACAACCCATCCCCGCGCCCGCATCACCCGCCGCGAGCTGGAACACCTGCGACTTGCCGCGAACGGCAACACCAACGAGCACATCGCCCGGTTCCTCGGCATCACGAAGGACTCCGTGAACGGCACGCTACGCCGCCTGTATCTGAAGCTCGGCGCGAAGGACCGTGCGAACGCAGTGGCCATCGCCTTGGTGCGGGGCGTGCTGAAGCCGTCGGACATTGCGTGCGTGAGGGATCCGGGCGGCACTGCCTCTGTGTACGCGAACTCTGCGTAACGGCTTCTTGATCGAACTTGTCCGGCCGCGAGGCGGAGACCCATAGCCGCCAGTACAACCACGCGATCTGTAACCCACTGTCACATCCCTTGGGGGGAGTATGACCAGCACCAGCAAGCTGAGCCCGGTCGAAGGGCTCCGTACCCACCTCGCCGAAGCGCTCGCCGAGACGGCCATGACCATCCTCACCGCGTACACCGACACTCTCGAGCAGGGCTGGATGCTGCGCGGCGGCTACCTGCGCGACTGCACGATCCCCGGCTGCCACGCCACGTTCGACCTCCGCGCAGCCTGGACCGGACAAGCTGCCGAGCCCGACCGTGAACCGGACGGTTGGCGGCGCTCCCAGGCCGCCGGCTACCTCTGCCCCCAGCACGCCCAGGCCCTGGGCGGGGACGGCACCGGCCCGCACCTGCCGACCTGGTTCTACCGGGACCACCGCGACAAGGAGCACGGCGGTTCCGTGCTGGTCTGCTCGTGCGGCTGGGACGCCGGCCCCATCAAGTTCCGGGGGCACGGCACGGTGCTGTGGCAGGTCCACGCCCTCGAGGTCCTGGAGGCGAACCGATGACCGCCCCTACCAGTGACCCCGAGGCAACGGCCAGCGTCCTCTACCAGGCCGCCGACTACATCGAAACCCATGGCTGGCACCAGGGCAGCCTCCGCAACCAGTACGGCGCCGTCTGTGCCATGGGCGCCATCGCCACGATCGCCCCGGTCGACGCCAACCGGCAGACATCCGCCGCTGAACGGGCCGCTCTCGCCGCTCTCGCCCGCTACCTGGACCTGAATGCGGAGCCCGGCGACACCAGCCCCGTCGCCGCGAATCCCGGGCTCCTGGTGTCCGCCTGGAACGACGACGCCGAGAACGCCGACCAGGTCATCACCGCTATGCGTCACACCGCCAAGCATCTGACCGGGGGCAGCTGATGAACAGCGTCGAGCAGCCCACCCAGGAGACGAAGTGAGCGCGGGTTCGTCGGCCGGGGACCGTGCGGCGGCGTTACGTGCTCAGGCGGTCCCGCGGGGTCTGAAGCGGCGTCTCCTGGCCGCGGTGGGCATGGACCGGAAGGGGGCCCGTCTTGAGGCGGAGGCGGGCCGGTGGGAGGCCGGGCTCGTGGGGGAGCGCCGTACGGCCGTGCTCCTCGCCCCGCTCGCGGCCGAGGGCTGGTACGGACTCTACGACCGGCGGATACCGGGCCTGGATCGGGCGAACGCCGATCACGTCCTCATCGCCCCGTCCGGTCGGGCGTTCATGCCGGATTCGAAGATGTGGCACGCCCGGAATCGGGCCCGGGTGCGTTTGGTGCGCGGTCGGCTGGTGCACGGCGATGCCGACAAGGACCGGCAGGTCGACGGTGTGCTGACCGAGGCGCGGCTCGTCGGGCAGGCGCTCGAGACTGCGGTGACGCCGATCATCGCGGTGCACAACGCGCCCGTCGAGGGCGGCGGGTTCATCGTGCGTGGGGTGCCGGTGGTGCCCGCAGACAGGCTGGTGGAGTTGCTGCGCCGGAACGCCGGCCGCCCCGACCCGGCCAGGGCGCGGGCCCTGGCGGAGAGGGCGCGGGCGGTGCTGCCCAGGTATGTGGAGTGAGCGTACGGTGAGCGGGTGTGCCTCGCGCGGTACGCCTACGGCCCGTCACCCTCTGGGGTGGCGGGCCGCTTTTGTGTGTTCAGGGCTGGTCGCCTTGGTCAGGGAGGAGCGCGAGGAGTTTCGCGACCAGCTCCTCGTCTGTCAGGTGATCGAACCCGCCTGGTGTGCAGGCCAAGTAGCCGACGCTGCCATCGGGCATCGGCAAGTGCCGGATCTCGTACGTGATGCCCTCGTCTTCGACAATCTCGCGTTCCTCACCCATGGCCTTGCCTGTCATCGCAGGTGCTGGTCGACGATGAGGTTGAGGAGGGTAGCGATGCGCTCGGCGCACTCCTGTACGTCCTGGCCGCCGAGGAGTGGGGCGATTTCGCTGGTGGTGTAGGGGGTGCCCGGTGGGTGCCGGCGGAGGCGTTCTTTGGCGAGGTCGGTGACCTGGCAGCGCGGCGGGCTGTCCGCGGGCGGCTCCGTGGTCACGGTTCGGCGCATCGCGTCGCGGTTGAACGTGGCGAGGAATTCCGCGTCTGTCATGGTCTCGACGTCCGTGCCGGGTTTGTAGGCGACGGTGATGCGGGTCCCGTCGGGCGCTTCGACGGTGCGGGCGTCGTAGCGTGGTTCTGGGTCGGGCATGCCTGCTCCCCTCGCTGCGGAGGCGTGGGGGGTGGCTGTAAACACCATTCACCCGGCGTAGCGGGTGGGTCAAGGGGTGTGCGTGGAGGCCCCCGCCGACGGGGGATGCAGCGGGGGCCTCGTTGGCCAGTGTGGCAGACAGGTCGGACATGCCGGGCCTAAATGGTCTGTCTAGGGTGATGGTCGTGACTGATCTACCTCCTGACCTGCCGAGACTCCGGACCCTCGAGACCTGGCTGAACCTCCAGTTGAAGGCCGTGCGTGCCCGTATCGCCGCCCTGGAGGGCCCGCCGTCGGCCGGGCGGCGTGTCGGCTGGTGGGTGACCTGGGCCCGGACCCCGCCCGGGACGCCGCGGCGGGGAACGCTGCATCAGGCCGGGTGCTGGTCGCCGGGCGAGCCGACCATGGGCCGGGAGGAGGCGGTGGCGATGCTGGAGCAGGAGGGTGTGGAGTCGTGCCCAGCGTGCAAGCCGCATGAGGCGCTGCTGGGTTGAGGGCGATTGGCCGAAGGCACGGCGGGCCGGAGGTGTGGTGACCGCGGCGACCCGACTCATCGGTCACATGTCGATCACTGTCAGGCCTATCGCTCACTGGCCCACACAACTGTGCACTACGGTCATCCCGCCCGAACAATCCCAGGGGGGATCATGAGCAACCCGTACAACACGCCGCCTACGCCCGGCAGACCGGCACCCAAGTGGGCCCGGAAGCGGTACGTGCTGCCCGCGCTCGGCCTGGTCTTCTTCATCGGTATCGGCGCGGGGGCGGCCAGCGGCGACACCAAGACGTCCGAGAAGGGCACGAAGCAGGCGGCGGCCGCGCCGAAGCCTGGCCCGACGGTCACCGTGTACAAGACGGTGACGGCGAAGCCGAAGCCGGCGCCGACCGTCACGGTCACCAAGACGAAGACGAAGATCGTGAAGGTGACGGTGACCGCCAAGGCGCCCGCAGCCCGCGAATCCTCCGACTCCTCATCGGGCGGCGGAGGCACCGGGGGCGGGTCGGTGTACTACGCGAACTGCTCCGAGGCTCGGGCAGCTGGGGCTGCGCCGATCCACCGCGGCGAACCGGGGTACGCGGCCCACCTGGACCGAGATGGGGATGGTGTCGGCTGCGACACCTGACCGGCCGACTCGACAGCACGACGCCCCACCCGATGGGTGGGGCGTTCGTCGTTCCCCGGGGGCTGCGGCTCAGGTCCTTCACGCCTCCGGCGGCTCGACGAGCAGCGGCACGGTGCGTTCCTCCCGCGCGGCCCCGTCCGTCACCGGGTCCCGGTACTTGTGCCCGTCCGCAGTGAGCAGGAAGACCGTGCACCGGATCACGGGCTGCCCGTCGCGCTGCTCGATGGTGATGGGCTCCGTGCGGTCGACGTTCTCCGGCTCGATGCCGTTCGCGCGCAGCCAGTCCTGGAGCGCGGGCAGCTGGCCGGCCTCGAGGAGGTGGCCCCACTGGTCGGGGTGGAAGACGAGGCGGGCGCCCGGTTCGTTCATGTCCGTCATGATGGCCGCGACCGCCGACAGCGGACCATGCTGCTCACGACTGCTCCCTCTTGCCCGGCCAGTCCGTGATGCGCAGCTCGTGGTGTGCGTCAGGGGGCAGCGTGTCCTTGGCAGCTTGCTTCGCCTCCCGGATGGCCATCTTGTAGCCGTGCAGGTAGCCCTGCGGTTCCGGGTTCTGTGCGTCCATGGACTCGGGATGTTCGGGCAGTGCGAGGACGCGGCCCAGGGCTGCGCGGGCTTCGGCCAGCTTGGTGTCGAGCTCGGATGCCTGCTTCAGGTGCTCGCAGGAGTCGAAGGCGTTGGGCCAGCCGTCGGTGAGCCATCCGGGCGCTACGCCGTGGTCGGTCCAGCCGCAGTGCTTCTGTCCGATCTCGTAGCCGTGCCGGGCCCACGAGCGGGCTTCATCCAGGTCGTTGCGAAGCTGCTCAACCTCTGCATCCGGGCCGTGGTCGTCCTCGGGGAGCCGGTATAGCCCGTCGTGTCTGTACCGGTCGGGCTTGTCCCCCCACGCCTTCAAAGCCTTCCCGCGGCGGGTGACCAGGTGCCCGGACTCGATACACAACTCATGGCCGTGGACGACGAGGATGCGGCCGATGACGAGACTCGGGTTCTGGGAGTCGCTGGTGGCGATGAAGGCGACGCGGTCGCCGACGGCAAGCTCGCGCTCGAGGAAGTCGACGCTGGGAAGGGCCGGGGTTTCGGAAGGGGCCATGTCCCCATCGTGTGCCCGTTCGGCGGGATCGTTGCCCCGGCTCAGTCCTGGTAGCCGCTAGCCTGCTCGGCGCGCGCGAGGGCTTCGGCCTGCGGGCGCGCCGGTTCTCGGCGTGGCTGCGCTGGCTTGGCTTGGCGCGGGGCCGGGTCTGATTTACTCGCTCGGCCCAGTCGGTGGGAGGAGTCGATAGTTCGGGCACTTGCCGGGGTCTCCCCACGGCGCGGTGTGGGGCTTCACGCTCCCGCACCAGGGGCAGGGGAGCACGGGGCGGGACTGGCTGCCTTCGATGCCGCAGTACCCGACCTCGCCGAACTCGGCGTTGCTGTAGACGACGACGGCCTGGCGACCGCAGGTGCACAGCTCTCCGGATGCGGCGCGACGTTCTGTCGAGTCGGTCATTCTGCAAGTCTGTCAGAGGGGTCTTTGGGGTGTGCGGCGGCGCAGCGGTCGGCCGTGGTGTCGACGTGGCCAGTCTGCCAGCCGTTGGTTCACGCCGACTGGTCTTCCCGCGGCTCCTCGGTTGGACCGGGGTCGGGGGCGGTGCGGCGCCAGGTGTCGGAGCGGCGGCCGGCCTCGAGCGGATCCGCTCCGGTGAGGACGTCGCCGAGGACGCGGGAGAGCGGGAGCGGCCCGGCGAGGGTGCGCGTGGCCTTCAGGTCGTCGAAGCACGGGTCGCACAGCGCGATGGGCTGCTTCAGGCCGAGGTCTCGGACGGTGTCGTCGGTGTGGCCGCACTCGTCGCATGTCGCGTCCGCGGCGCCGTCGTCCAGCTGCTGCTCGTTCTCTGATGCCCCCATACATTCGATCGTGCGCCACAGCGCTGTACGGGCGTTAGAGCGCCTATCGGACGTATCGGCGTGAATCTGGTGTGGCGCAGGGGGGTTGGGGCGTCACGCGGGCCCACAGGCGCGCCACGGGGCCACTCAAGCCGTGTCGGGTGGAGGCTGCTGGCTGGCGTGAAGGCATCTGGGGCAGGTCCAGGCTCGGCCGAGGATCCGCACCAGCTGTACGCCTGGGTGGTCGGGGCAGGTGAGGGGCTTCACCGCGGTCTGGGCCTGGGGGGTGTGGAGGTAGCCAGCGATCCAGCGGCGCCCGGTCTCATCCCTCTCCATCGTCTTGGCCCTGGTCGTCGTCGGTGTCGTCGGAGGCAGTGACAGTCTCCTCGTCGAGGAGGGGGTAGCCGTTGACCTGGTCCTTGGACACGGGGCCTCCCGAGGATGGTGCGGTGGTTGGTCTGGTGAGCGTTGCGCGCCGGGGCTGGGGTCGTCAACGGCGCGCGGATGTTCGAGGGGCTACAGGGCGCGCAAGTACAGCCAGGCCCCGCTGTGGCACTTCACGGTCAGCCCGTCCTTCGGTTCCTCGCGCAGGGACCACTGCTCGATTTCCTCGATCTCCTTCGACCCGGATCCGGCCACCAGTCGGGCGAGCCAACCCTCGGGGCCCTCGGCCCACGGACCGTCGAAGCTGATTGGGTCGCCCTCGACGGGCTTCTCGGGCTGGCCGAAGTCGTCGCGTTCCGCAGACCGGGCGTTGATCTGCCAGCGCACCTCACGCCCCTCGAGGACGACGGCCAGGCCGTACGGGCGCTTGCTGTCACCGACCTCCGCCAGAGTCGCCGCCTTCCCGGCCCGGGGGTCGTTCTTGGCGAGGTCGACGACGAAGTTCTGGAAGGTCTCGGGGCGCACTGGCGGGGGTCCTTTCGTGACGGGCTGGCTCATCGTAGGCGGGCCCAGGGGCGGCCTCGTCGATGCCGGGCCAGGTGCTGGCGTGGTGGGCGGTCTCGAGACGGTTGGCATACTCGGCCACACCGGGTAGCTCGGGTTCGTCGGTCATCCGGCGGCCTCTGCGGCCCGGACGGCGCACATCACGCGGGTGGCCAGGAGGTCGGCGTCGGTGCCGGGCACCATGGGCTGCCCGCTGGGCCAGCCGTAGCAGCGGATCGTCTCGAGCACGGCCGCGTACCGCGGGTCGCGGCGAGCGGCCACACGGTGGGCGATGGGCGGTGTGTCGTCCTCGCGGTCGAGGACGGCCTGGTACTCCGGCCGGCGGCGCAGACAGCCCACGCAGGTGACCTCCGCGTCCACGGGCAGGTCACCTTGCTCGGCGGAGCGGCCGCAGATGGCCGGGCTGCTGGTGACCCACGCGTCGAGCCGCTCTTCCCAGCCGTACAGAGCGAGGTGCGTCTCATCCGGCTCGCCGGGGAGGGCGAGGCGAGGCACGGGCTTGAGGTACCGGCGGGCCCGGTCCAGCTCGGCAGTCACTCGGCTTCCCCTTCCGTCTCGAGGTCGGCACCGCCGACGACCATGCGCAGACGGCCCCGGGACGGCAGGGGCCGCGTCTCGCCAGGCGCCGGCCAGTCATCCGCGCACAGCCCATACGACGGCGGCTCCCAGAACTTGCCCCGGTAGTGCCGGTAGACCTTCTCCCAGTCGGCCTTGAAGTAGCAGGGCAGGAGGCCGCCCGCGTTGGGGATGGGCTCGGGTGCGGCTTCGTTCTGTGCGCGGACCTGCTCGGCGACGCGCTCGGCGTGCTCCTTGTGGCGCTTGCAGAACCAGTGCGCGGTGACCCATCCGGTGCGCGGGTCCTTCTCCAGGACGCGGTGGTGGCTCCCGGCGCCGCAGACGCCGTCCTCGGTGCGCCAGTCCCGGGGCGGTGTGTAGCCATCGGGCACGTAGACGATCGGCGGCGGGGGCTTCCGGATGAGGGTCGGCTCGGGCAGTTCGGGCTGGGTGCGCGGCTTGTACGGCCGGGGCCGGTAGGGACGCAGGCGCGGCGCTTCGCAGGCGGGGCCGAGGTTGCACCGTTCCTGGGCCTGGTAGGGGAGTTCGTAGCGAGGTGCGTCGTTGGCGATGAGCCGGTCGTAGCGTGCCCGCCCGGCGTGTACGCCGAGCTTCCGTCGGGCGACCTTCAGGGGGCTGACACCGTCCTCGCGCTTGGCGAGGTCGACGGCATACGCGACGGCGAGGAGGAGTTCGCGGGTCTCGTGCCCGACGCGGGGGTCTTCGTAGATGGCGGCCACCAGCTCGGCGAACGACCGCTTCGGCCGCTGCTCCTCGGCAGGGGCCGGAACGGAACGCAGCACGTCACACCTCCTCGTCGTCGGCGCAGCCGCAGCGGACTCCGCCGTCGTGCTCGGGCGGGTTCGGCGGCACGGCGCGCAGGTTGGGGCAGCCTTCCGGGAAGCGGGGGCAGCGCTCGAGGAGGGCGACGGCCGGGTACAGATCGGGGAACGCGAAGCAGGCGTCGACCACCAGGTGTACGACCGCCGACTCCTCGAGGCCCCCGTCCTCTGGCGTACGCATGAGGCCCTGGACGTAGCCCATCACAGCGGCATCGTGGATGAGGCCGCGTTCCCGCGCTGTTGGTGAAGCGGGAATGGCCGCGCCGGCCTCGACGACCAGGGACACGACCTGCGAATCCTTGGGGCAGCCTTCATCTCGTGGGCGCTTGAGCCCTTGGGTGTAGCCGAGGACGGCAAGGTCCTTCACCAGAATCCGCTCCCGGTCGGTGAGGCTGTCGAGGAAGGCGCGGACTCTGTCGGCGCGGGCGGCTTCCCGTTTGGCGAGGTAGTCGGCCAGGGTTTGCGTTACCTGATCTTCGCGGTAGTCGGTCACGGGCTGGTCCTCTCCGGGCAGGTGGGGTGTCGGTGGGCGGCGGTGCCGATCGCGGCCGCGGTCTCGATGCTGATGCGGTCCGTCCACCGGTCCCCCTCCGTCCCGCACGACCGGCAGCGCCAGAACTCGGCGCCGTTCTCCTGGACGAGGTCGAAGCGGTCGTAGAAGGCGTTCAGCTCGGCCTCGCGCCGGGTGTAGATCGTGGAGCGCTTCTTGTACTCCCGGTAGGTGTGGCCACCGCAAGATTCCGGCTGGTCGACGGCTTGGTTCCAGCCGGGCTGGTAATCGGGGTGGGTGCGCCAGAGGCGGGCGAGGCCGGTCATGGTCAGGCAGGGGACGCCGCCGTCGGACGGTTTGCAGGTGATGCAACGCCCGGCGGATCGGCCCCGGGAGTCGACCCAGATGTTGTGCTGGGAGGCGATGAGGTAGAGGGAGTCGACGCGATTCAGCTCGGCGTCCCGGGCCGGGCCGGGCGGGAGAGCTTCGGCGGCGACCTGGGCTTCGGCGAGGCGGGCGTACACGAAGTCCTCGCATCGGAACTCCCACCGCCAGTTCGGGTCGTCCGGGCCGGTCACTCGCCAGTCTCCTTGGACGCGGACGGGACTCTGCCGTCGACTCGGTCGGCGTACTCCTCCAACTCGTTGATGGCTCCGTTCCAGCCCTGCCCGTACCAGATCGGGCCCGTCAGGGCGGTGCACGTGACGGGGATGGACCGGAGGTGGGCCACGGCCCGGTCGAGCTGCTGGCGGTGGTCGAGCGCTGGTGCATTGTCGGCGCGTTCCAGTGCGGTGCGCAGTGCGTCGACCGCGGTCGCGGTGGCGATGGTCTGCGGGAGTCGCTGCTCCCACGCGTCGGTCATCTGCCTGACCCGGGTGAGGGTGGCTTCGAGGGCGTTGGCCCGTGCCTCGGCTTGGGCGAGGGCCTTGTCGGCCCGGTCGCGGTCGACTTCCGCTCGTTCGGCCATGCGCTTCCAGAAGTCGCCGCGCCGCTGCGCCCTGTCGAACTGGTCGTCCTGCGTGGTCACTGGGTCTCCTCCAGGAGCTTGTTGACGACCCCCATGCCGTCGATGAGCGGGCCGCTCTCGGCGTCGCGCAGGGCCTCCCACACCTCCGCGAGGACGCGGCCGCGGTAGCGGGACCAGTCGGCTTTCAGCTCGTCCGTGAAGACGGTGACGAGGGCCTTGGCGAGGGCTTCGGTGTCGCTCCGGCACAGGGCGCACGTGTACGTGTATCGATGGCCCTTCTCCCCGGGGCGCGGGTGGTGGTCGAACTTCTCCTGGCCGGGTGTGTGGGTGTTTCCAGTGGACGGTGTGGTGCGCAGCGCCAAGTCGATCCGTTCGATCAGGGGGTGCCGTGCGGTCCGGTCAGGCATCGGTCACGCCCCGTACTTCTCGGCGCCGTCCGGGACGTGCCCGGTACCGCCACACGCGTTGCACGCCTTCACGGACGCCTCCTCGACGATGCCCAGCCAGAACTCGACCTGCTGCTCCCACTCGGCCTGCGCAGTCGCGTAGTTCGGGCCGTGGACGCGGGGCGGGACGGGCAGGACCAGCCTGCGGTCGACGGTGACGGGCACATCGCGGCCGGACTTCAGCTTCTGCCCGTTCCGTCCGATACGGGCCTGCCAGCGGGTGACGGGCTTGTCGAACGGCACCTCAAGGGTGACGTGCAGGCCCGGCTGTCCTTGGTAGCCGTCGAAGCAGTGCCGCACCCCGTGCCTGTGCTTGATCAGCTTGTGCAGGTGGTCGCGGAGGCCGTCGATGTATCCGGGGAAGCAGTGCGCGTACTCCGGGCGCTGGGTGATGCCGTACGCGATCTCAACGATCCACGGCAGGGAATCGGAGTCGCGCGGCTCGCTGCCCTCCAGCGGGACCCACGAGCCCTCGATCTCCTCTTCGTACTCGTCCTGCGGCTCGACCACGGACTGGTACAGGGACCACAGGCGCTCGTGCTCGTCGTCGGTGGCGTCCTCACGGCGGGCCTTCCACTCGTCCACGGTGAGCCGGGCCGGGTAACGCACCGACGCAGTGTCGGGGTCCTTCAGGGTGTAGCCGGTGGTCTTGGGATTGGGCTGGTAGGTGGCGGTGATCCGCTGGGCCTGATGGTCGGTGACCCACCACGGGGAGTCTTTGGTGAGCTGGGTCATGGGCTGTCCGTCGGCGTACACGCCGGTGCGCTGCGGCTGGCCCCACTGGGTGTCGCCAGGGAGGTGGTAGAGCCAGCGGCCGTCGGGGTGCTGGATGGCGTAGTGCGCGAAGTCGGGCGTGGCCATGGTGGTCCTTTCGGTGGGGCGGGTTTCAGGCTGCCTCGGCGGGCGCGGGGTGTTGCCCCCGCTCGGTGGGCGGGCAGGGGCGGGGAGCGGCGGTCGTCAGTCTCCGGGGAGGATCGTCACGGGCACGGCACCCGGGGTGGTCTGGCTGTGGCCGAGGTCGAACCGCTGGTGGCCCTGCTCGTCGCGCCAGTACACGGCCCAGTCCCGCCGGACCCGGTACTGCAGCTCGGCCGGCTTGCGGAACTCGTCGTAGAAGGGCTCGCCGTTCAGGTGGCTGATGAACGCCGCGGACGCGTCGACCATGAGCGCGGGGTCGATGTGGCCGAGCGCGATGCAGGAGCTGTCCTCGCCGTAGTCGGCCAGGGCAATGCCGTGGTGCACCGACACCATGTCGGCGGCGGTGGGGGTGAAGACCCGGTCGGGGGCGTATCCCTCGAGACCACGGGCGGTGTCGTTCAGGGCGTCGAGGACGTCGTACTGGGTGCGCTCGCCCGCGTCGTGCCAGGCGATGAACGTCTCGGGGTCGTCCGGGTCGCCGAGGCCGAGGTGCTTCGTGACGTGGGTGATGGCGGCGTCGTACCGGGCCTGGTTCTGGTTGGTAAGGATGTGCCGGGGGTCGTAGTGATAGCCCACGACGCCGAGGCCGATCGCGGACAGGGCGTGAATGTGGCCCTGGATGTTGCAAGGCCGGCCCTGAGTCCAGCCGCGGCGGTACAGCTCGCTGTGGGCGGTGTGGAGGATGCTGGCGATGTCGTAGCTGGACGGGGCCATGGTGGTGGGCATGGTGGGGTCCTCTCAGGCGTCGGCGGGCTCGCTGAACGCCGTGACAATCTCCGCCAGCAGCACCTCGGCTTCCATGAGGTGGCCGGCGAGCTGCCCGGCGTTGGTCAGGTCGATGGGCTGCTTGGTGCGCTCGACGTAGGCCCGAGCCTGCTCGATGGCCACGATCTGTCCGGCGGCGCGGACGGGGTCGTCCATGGGGGTGTCCCTTCGGTGTCGGGTGGTGCGGCGGGTCTGGAGCGCCCCGCGCCGGATTCGAACCGGCTGCATCCGCCTGACGGGGCTGGGGATCAAACTGCGAGAGCGTCGGCAGGTGCGATTCCGGCGGCGGTGATGGTGAGCGGCATGCCGTCGAGACGGCGGACGAGACCACGCACCTGAACGCGCGCATCACGGGCGGTCAGGAAGTCGGGAATGTGCCGCAACCTGTCGGCATCAAGGGTGGCGATGACGGTGGCGCCGCGGTCGTCGGTGACGGCGAGGACCATACGCAGACCTGCCCCCTTGCCGTAGGTGCGGCGGCTGGTGATGGTGCCGGTGACGTCGCCCCACGTGTCGTCGGGGACCTGGGTGATGGGGTCGTGAACGAGACCGGTGATCGAACGGTGACGGAACAGGACAGCGGCCATGACGGGCTCCTCACGGGTTGGTGGTGCGGCGAGATTGGGCGGGCCCCGGCCGTGGTGGGCCGGCGGAAGGGCTTTCAGCGTTGCCCGGCAGAGGCCGGGTCTTGCCCCCGCTTGGTGCGAGGGGTGGCCGCCCCGCCCGCGGGGGTCGGTGCGGGGCGGCCGGATCAGGGGAGGTCAGGCCTCGAGTTCGAGAGCCGTGGTGACCTTGTGCGGCTCCAGGCTCAGCCAGTCGCAGCCACCCTCCAGGCGGAAGGCGCCGTCCTCGTCCTCGCGGATGTCGTCGATGCCGAAGGACTGGTGAATGCGCTGGGCTGCGGTGACGAACTGGCCGCGACCGAGTTCCCGATCGAGGAAGACGCCGATGATCTCGCCGCCTTCGTGCATCTCGCCGCGCTGGAGGATCCACACGACCGGCCCGACGGGCTGCTGTACCTGCTGGTGGGCGGTCTGGATGTCGGCCACTGGTCCCCCTCGGGTCGTTTGGTGTGGCTCCACTCTATCCGTAATTCACTGCGCGTGCAATGAAAGATATGAGGGGGTGTCGCCCCGGCCCGGAACCGGTCACCCAGCCGCCAGAACCAGACGCCGGCGCCCGGACCCCAGGCGGCCGTACGCCTTCGCGCAGACGATGAGAAAGGCCGAGCAGGCTCACGACCGAGACGCGGGAGGGGGTGACTGATGGGCTACCAGACCAGGTGCGGCGCCATGACCACCAAGAAGACGCGGTGTCGGAACAAGGCGATGGTCGGCTACTCCCGGTGCAAGAAGCACCAGGGCGAGTGGTCGAAGCCGCAGGTGAAGCAGACGAAGAAGCGCTGAACGAGCGGCCCGTCCTGCTGCGGCAGGGCGGGCCCCAGCCGTGACGTCCCGCGATTTCTCCGGCCCCGCCAGCCTCTACCGGGGAACGCCATCCCTGCCCATGCAGCCACCGGGGGACGAGCAAGACTCAATTGAAGAGGGGCGGGCGCCGTCAGCCCCTTAGTTTCCGGGCAAAGTCCGGGTTCTCCTTCTTGGTCCACTCCCACAGGTGTGCCGGAAGCTCACTGCGCTTCGCGCCCGCATCGAGATAGGCCCGGAACTCCGCCACCAGGTTGCGCTGACGATCTGGCCACTCGAAGGTGCGCAGGCACCCGTGGCAGTAGTCCGGCGTCGGATTCCAGGTGTCTTGCTGCCGAACGCCACACTCCGAACAGCACAGTGCATCAGTGGAAGGAGGAGGCACCAGACGGCTCACCGGCTGCTCGGCGTCCGGCCGCCCGACGAACAGGTTGATCCCGTCGGCGAGCTGCTTCATGTCGCGTCGCGCACCGACGAGCGCCAAGATGCCCATCGGGCCGGCGTTGATGGTGAGGACAGAGGGCCCCAGGAACTTCGTCTGCAGCTGCGCACCCAAAACAGTGGAATGCCCGAGCGATGTATAGGTGTGGGATCCGTCTTCCTGCGCCAGCAGGATCCGAAGACGAGTGAGAGCGGCCGCACCCCCGGGACGTGGAACCGTCTGGCTGCCGGCCACCACCAACAGCTGGTCGAAGCCAAACAGAAGTACCAGCTTCTCGTCCCCACGTATCCGCGCCTGTGCTCGCTGCAACGCCTTCTCGCGTCTGATGTTCTCCACGCTTAGCCCCTCCCCGAGTCACCTGGCGCGAGAGTACAGCCGCTGTGGCCAATCGATCGCGGCGTCTTCGTGGCGCCCCATGAAGGTCCTTTCGCGGGCCGCGGGCTGCGGGCCGCGGGCCGTGGAGGTGGCGGGGGCACGTGAGGGAGTGGAGACCAGTCTCCGGCGCCGACGCTACCCGGCCTCCGGCCGGGCCGAGGCCCGCCGGCGCCCAGGTTCACCGAGACGAGTGGCCCGCCAGCTCCTCAGGCAGTGCCTCCACGCCCGCCATGGCCCTCAAGCAGTCCGCGACTGCACGGCAGTCCCCCAGGGCCCGGTGAGAACCACCCAGGGGCTGCCAGGCGTACCCGCCCCAGTACCCCGACCATTCACCCACCCAAGTCGAGTACGGCACCATCACGTCCTCGAATTCAACGCGGTCGAGCCAGTCGGCCACGGCCTGCGCCGGGTAGTCGTGTCCTACGGCCGCGTAGTGGAGGGTGAGCTCGTACCGGAGGCGGGCGACGTCGTACGCCTTGTTGTAGATCAGGCAGCGTTTCCCCTCGAGGGCCGCCGCCAAGGCGGGCAGGACGTCCCCGAATGCGGGCGCCCTGGCCGCCAGTTGGTTGGTGATGCCGTGAACGCTGGTCGCTTCGTACGGGATCGGCACCCCGGGGTTGATCAGCGTGTTGACCAGGGGTCGGCCGTCCACAGTGGTGACGGCGATGTCGACGATGCGGGCGTCGTCGTCCAGGCCCGTTGTCTCTGTGTCCAGGATGACGACCCGCGGGTCGTCGAGCGCGGCAGCCGCCCACGCCTCGAGGCCGCGGACTTCCCGCTCCCGGGCCTCGGCCGCCTCCTGCTCGGCTTCCCGCTGCCGCTGCTCCCGCTCGGCGCGCTCGACCGCCGCCCGCTCCTCACAGGGCGGGCACCACCGCGGCGACCACGGCCGGTACGGGTGCGTCTTCCGGGCGGCGGCCACTTCCTCATCGGTGGCGGTCTGAACCTCGCATCCCTCGCCGGGGCAGGTCCGCGCCCACGCCGCGACCCGCTCCTGCTTCACGTGCTGCTTGATGAGGTGCCACACCCGGCACATCTCGCAGGCCCGGGACCGGGGCGCACTGAAGGGCAATTCGGCAGCGGACACCCGGCGGCAGAACCTACATGTCCGCTCGTACAGATCCCGATACGCCTGCTCGGCCTTCTCCCGGCACTCCTCGCACCGCACGTGCACCACGTACTTGCGGACCTCCCCACACTCCGGGCAGGTCCTGCGTGCCCGCACCGCCTGCTGCTGCTTCGCTGACAGAGGCCGCATCTTCACCGCGGCGGCCGACTCGTACAGCGGCACCTCCTGCCACCCCGCGCCGCGCATCAGGACCTTCAGGTAGGCGACGGGCTGCTGCCCGTCGGCGAGCTTCAGCCGGTCCGTCTTCAGCTGCGTGACAGTGCGCAGATGTTCGGGTGCCTGATCGCGCTGGTACACGGGCAGCGGGCTGGCATCGGTGGTCACGCATACCTCCTCAAACCGGGCTGATGATGGGACCGTACCGGCGGCCACCGACAACGCGGTCATGGTGCGCACCGCGAGGGAACCGGCCAGGCGGGTCAGGTAGCTGGCGCCGGATGCTCTGGAGCTGGCTCGCCGTCGCGCGCAGGCCACGTCTCGAGCACCCGCTGCCCGCCGGCGGTCTCCTCAACGAGACGGATGACCACGGCCGGGTCGCTCCCGTACACCCCGATCCAGTCCCGGTAGCAGCGCCGCGCGGTCGCCTCGACACTCCACCAGCCCGTGACAGCCGGACCGCCGGCTTCGAACTGGACCTTCACGCAGTACTGAGTCACCGGGTCTCCGTTGTCGGCCATCGGCCGGCCAGGCTATCCGCCCGTCGATTTAGTTCGCGGCCTTGACCAGTCGAACCAGCTCACCAACAGCCGACCACGGCACCGATGTCTCGTAGCCCGCGTCGTACATGAGCACCAGGTGTGGCTCGGAGGCGGCGGGATACTGGGCCACACGGGCGTCCAGATCCTTGGTCAGCTCGATACACACCGACGCGTGCTCGCCGTTTGGCGAGTCGGCCGTGCAGTAGTCGCGCGTGCACCAGCGCGGATGATCCGAACCCTGCTGAGCCGCCATGCGCTGATTCTCCACGCCATCTATCCGTAGAGCACGCAGACACGCTCTACTGCCATGACGAGGTGGTGACCGAACGTTCTCGGGGAGGGACGGGTCGTGAACTTCGAGTTCATCTGCGGGAACTGCGACATGGAGAACATCATCTGGGGCAAGCCGGCAGGGTTCTGGACGCAGTTGTATCGGGTCCCCGACGAATGGGACTGCTGGAACTGTGGGGTCACGAACACCACCCCTGACCCGCCGTGGACACCGGCCGAGTAGGCGTTCTCCGGGCTACGTGACACTGCCCGCACCTCAACGCCCCCGCCCAGACGGATGGGGGCGCGTCGGCCGGTCTGCGTCAGTGCGCGTCTACGGCGTCCCCGCACTGGTGGCTGGCCACCGGCTCGGCGATCGCTGTGAACGGCGTCAGCGGCGGCCGCACCCACTCGGTGCGCGCCGTACGGGCGTGCTCGTCGCACGCGTACACCCGGGTCTCCAGGGCGCCGTAGGCGAGGCCGCCGTCGATCTGGCTGCGAGCCTCGATCAGGACGGTGGCGGGCTCGGTGCAGGTACCCATTCGGCGCACGGTAGTCGTCATGTGGTTCTCCATCGTGGTCAGCGAATTCATCAAGTCTGGGCCATGTCCACGAACCGGCTGTAGTGCAGTTGCGCGGCAACTGTGATCGTCGCAGTCGGTCCGTTCCGGTGCTTCGCCACGATCAGATCAGCTTCGCCGGCTCGAGGCGACTCTTTCTCGTAGGCGTCCTCGCGGTGCAGCAGGATCACCATGTCGGCGTCCTGTTCGAGCGAACCGGACTCGCGCAGGTCGGAGACCATCGGTTTCTTGTCCGTGCGCTGCTCAGGCCCTCGGTTCAACTGGGACAGCCCGATGACCGGCACCTTCAGTTCCTTGGACAGGAGCTTGAGGCTGCGGGAGATGTCCGAGACGTCTTGCTGCCGGGACTCGCCTGCGCGGGTGCCGGTCTGCATGAGCTGGATGTAGTCGATGACGATCAGCCGTACGTCATGCTTCTGCACCAGGCGCCGGGCCTTGCTGCGGATGTCCATCAGCGTCAGGTTCGGGGAGGCGTCCAGGTACAGCGGGGCTTCCTTGATGCGCGGCATGTACCGGCTCAGGCGCGACCAGTCGTCATCGGTCATCTGGCCGCTGCGAATGTGGTGCAGTGCGATCTTCGCGGTGGCAGACCACAGTCGGTGGTGGATCTCTCGCCGACCCATCTCGAGGGAGAAGAACGCGGCCGGGATGTTGTGGTCGATCGTGCAGGCGCGCACCACGTCCAGCGCTAGCGTCGACTTCCCGACCGCCGGTCTCGCGGCGACGATGATGAACTGGTCCGGCTGGAACCCGTTCGTGAGCAAGTCCAGGTCGGTGAATCCGGTGGGCAGCCCCGCGAGCCCGCCCTCGCGCCGGGACAATTCCTCGAGGTAGTCGATCTCCTCCTCGAGGGTTTCGCCGAGGGGCGCGTAGTCGGCGCTGGCCTCTTCGTCGGCGACCTGGAATAGCGCGGCGCCGGCCGCGTCGACGGAGTCCTTGGCGTCCTCGTCGTCGTAGCCGAGCTGGACGATGCGGGTCCCAGCTTCTACGAGGCGTCGTTTGACCGCCTTCTTCTTGACGATCTCCGCGTACCACCCGGCGTTCGCCGCGGTGGGGGTCTGCTGTACCAGCGTGTGCAGATAGACGGGGCCGCCGACGCGGGCGATCTCCCCGCGCTTGGACAGCTCGTCGGCCACGGTGATGGGGTCGGCCGGATCGCCCTTGGCGTGCAGGTCCAGGATCGTCCGGTAGATCGTCTCGTGGGCGGGGCGGTAGAAGTCCCGGGTCTTGAGTTGTACTTCGACGGCCACTTCCTCGATGGCGTCCTTCGACTGGAGCATGCCGCCGAGGACGGACTGTTCGGCTTCGGGGTTGTGCGGGGGAGTGCGGTCGAAGTGGCGGGCTTCCTGCTCCTGGCCGGTGTCGACCTGCTGCGGAATACTCAGGGGAGTGCTCCTTCGGGAGTCTGTGCGGCGGCCGGGCCTGGGGAGGCATCCACCGGCCGCCGCGGCGTTTGTGTAGTCAGTTGGTCGCGCGGCGCGTGAACTTCGGGTGGCATTTCTCGCAGGGGACGTCACGGCCGTTGGTCAGTTCGACCATGCGCTGCGCGGCGGTGACGGGCATCTCGCCTCGATTGCACTCGCCGCACCATGGCGCGAGGCGACCAGAGGCCCCTGTGGTGTCTGGGGTGGGATCTTCCTGGGTGCGGCGGCGCTTCAGGTCACGGATGCGCCCAGGGAGGGTCCTGACGGGCATCCGGGCCGGATTCTTCGGGTCGTCGTAGGTCAGCTCGAGGGCGAAGAAGTCGTCCAGCTCGTGGCCCTGGGTGTGCGCTCTCGAGGCGAGCAGCGGAGCTAGGTCCCGGGCTACGTCGGGTCCGCACTGCCAGCGACCGGGCAGGTCTTGCAGGAAGTCATTCGCCGCACGCACCTCGGCCATGGTCGGCACGTAGTCCTCGGGGTGCAGCGCGCACGCGGCGGCCCACTTGCCTGCCCTTCCCGTTTTTGGGGGGTTGGGGGGAGGAGTTCCTCCTCCCTCCGGGGGGTGTGGGGGGGACAGAGCGGAAACCGGGTTTTCCGCGTTTCGGTTGTGACCTGCGGGAACGGGCTCGGAGGGAAACGCTGGTTTCCGGGGTTTCCCTCCCGGATCCCTGGAATCCCGACTTTCCTTCTGACCTGGCGAAACGCCGGTTTCCGGGGTTTCGAACGGCCGTGCGTGCTGCGTATCCCCGGTTTCCGGGGTTTCGGTGTTGACCTGTGGGAACGCTGCAATGCCCGACTTGACGTACTGGTCGTTGTTGGCAGGGTTCAGGTAGAACTCGATGCGCCACTCAGGCCGCCCGGTCTCCGGGTTGTAGCCCGCCGCGTGCTTGATGTGTCCCGTGGCTTTCAGCCGCTGGAAGATCCCATCGAACCGGGTCTTCCCCATCTTCCAGCCCAGGGCCTGCATCTCCCGGGCGAGTTCTTCCTTCGTCGCGGGCCTGCGCGGGTCACGCAGCTTGAGGAAGCCCAGAACACCTACATCCTCAGGCTGGAGTCCATCCGCCTGCACGACGCCTCGGGCCAAGGTGACGCTGTCCGGCAACTCGAAGCCAGGAACGACAGGCGCTCCTCGCATCTCCTCTTCGGGCGGCTCGTAGCCGCCACGGCCGCTCACCAGGCGCTTCCGCGCGTCGCTGTGAGCGGGTTGTCGTCCGCCGTGGTGGTGATCACAGCGGGTCGTGCGGGGGTGCAGTGTCGGGCACGCCCTTGTGCCTGTAGCCTCACGTGTGAAGCGCCGCCTTCCTGGATGTTGGTCGCCTTCAGCAGCGAGGTCGGACTCGCTGTAGTGCTTGGACGGCCGGATCGGGTCTGACCACCCGCCGGCCGTTCTGCGTTCCCGGGACTACCACGTACCTCCGCGTAGCCCAATAAGCGACTCACCGTGCGCCCCCTCGCCGCTTGCGCGGTCCTCGATCTGGACCGCGGCCGGTCGGCGGGTGCTCCTGGAAGTAGGCGATCAGGCGCTCGGTGCGCATCAATCGGGTCCGGCCAGCGATCAGGTAGGGCTCGCGGCCTTTGCCTTCTCCGAAGGGCCAGTTGGCCCTTCGCCCGATGTAACGCAGCCCCTGCGGGGTCATGCTGCTGGCCAAGCCCTCGCGGACCAGCAGCTCGGCAGCGGTCGTGAAGGTGACGTATTCGGGGATGCTGTTTTTGCTGGTCATCGGGGCATCGCACCCCAACTACTTTCGCCCAAAGAAAGTAGCGCTAGGCTCATTACGAACCTTTCTCCAGAGGGGTTCACACTGCTGGCGAATCGCTGCGAGTCGCCGGTGGTCAGAACGGCCGGTCGGGCTACCACCCCGTGCCGGCCGTTCGCGCATCCAGACCCGAGAGCCGGGACGCGAGAACGATCAGGTTCTACCTCCTCCCCTCGTCCCGCGGCCATGCTGCGGACTCATCACGGATCAGGTCGGCGACCAGCTCTACGCGGTCACCCGGGATGACCCTGATCGTCACCTCGACGGGCTGATTGTCTCGCCCCGAGCGCCCCACCAGGATCAGTTCCATAACTGGCATGGAAGTCGGGATCTCCAGCAGCCGAGCCTCTTCCGGTGACGGCATGCGAACCCTGGTGACCTCCTGCCAGGAGATCGGCCCATGGCCGGCCTCCTCCAGCCGGTCGAGGTAGCCGCCTGGGCCGGTTGACTTCTCCGCTACGCGAGGAGCGTCAGCAACGGCCTGCGGTGACAGCCACGTGTCGACGATCTGAAATGGCGGTTCACCCTCGGGCGACATCACGCGTCGGCGCCGAAGGACCTCTGCCTCTTCGTCCACTCCGAAGTGCTCGGCGACGATCGCCGGGGCAGCCTCGAACGACGCATGCGGTGTCCCGTGTGTCTGCCAGGGCTCGTCCGCATAGCTGGCTGCTGGGAAGACGTACATGCCCGCAGTACTGCGGGTGACGATCTGGCTTCGCTTGATGCGCCTGCGCTCGGTACGGGTCAAGACGAAGGTGCCCTTCCGGCCTGCCGTTCTGACCAGCCCCTCCGCTGCCAGGTGGGCGATCGCGCTGCGGACCGTCTGCCTGGCTACGCCGTACTGCTCCATCAGCTGAGTGATGGGCGGCAGGATCCCAGGGGTCCCGTCCGGCTCTGGGGGGAATTCACCCCCTTCGATGCGCTCCCGGACGAGCTGCGCTAGCTCGCGGGAGTTCGGTGCGGCGCCGTTCGGCATCCGTTTCCTCCTGTCTGTGTGGCTCCATTATTACTTTTGGGCTAGCTGCTTGACAAGTAGGTCTGCCCCAAACCATGATTGAGTCTAGTCAATCACGTTGGTCCGAGCACGACGAACGGCCCCCAGTGTCGCCACACCGGAGGCCGCTTCATGGACCAATCGCCGACCTGGGCTAACAGGAAGGAGCGGTCCGCCATGAAGGATCGCACACGGGCACTGTCCGTGACCACCAGGGGTGAGCTTCGGCTCACTGCCACCGCATCCCAGCCGGACGAGTTCCTGCGCCGGGCCCGCGCGGCGGACGCTGCGAAGCCGAACGTCCCGGCCGGCCAGCTGCCTGCCACGGTGACCGAGGCGTTCATCCGCCTCGTCGCCCTCCTCGACCAGCGCACCGCCGGCGGCCTCGCCCTGGACGTCGTGGTTCGGGACCGGGTCACCGGCGAGACCGCCGGGGTTCTGCCGGTCACCGAGGACATGGCGGTCGCGCTGCTGGCCGCGTTCTGCGACACAGTGTCCGCGGTGCGCCCGGCCGGTGAGCACTTCCGTACCGCCGACACCGCGCCGGCCCGCCCGGCCCTGAGCGTGCTGCCTGGGGGTGTCGCGTGATGGGCACCAACGGCAAGCCGGTCCGCATCGACATGTTCAACCCGGACGGCCGCCTCATCAGCGACACCGCGGCGAGCAGCGGGCACCTTGAGCTCCACGACTCCACCCGGCCCGACGTCGCCCCGATCGTCCTGGACGACTTCCTGATGGCTGTGATGCGCGGGGAGGTGTCGTGATGACGAACGAGGAGATCCGCGCTCTCGAGCTGTACCACCAGCTCGTCAACCTCAGCCCCGAGGACGGTGAGACCGCGGCCCGCGTCACCATTCGGGCCGCCAACGGCCGGCTCGTCGGCGACGTGCTGCTGAACAGCCGCGACCTCGAGGCGCTGACCGACACGGTCGCCTCCCTCAACGCCTACGCCCAGGACGAGCGGGACGCGGCCCAGCAGCTGCACCCCGACGCCCTGGCCGACCTCGAGGCGCACTTCGCGTCCATCGACCTCGGCGACACGGACGGGGACGCGTGATGAGGATCTTCACCGCCGAGGAGGACCAGCAGGCCGCTGACGCCCTGGCCCAGCAGCGCATCGAGGACGCCCGCCGGGCTGCCGAGGACGCAGAGCGCGCCCGCCAGCAGGCCGAGGCGATGCGGGACGGAGGGCAGGGCTGATGGAGCACGACCGCCCTCGACCGGCTGAGCCGGAGGAGCCGAAGCCCCACCCCGAGCTCCCGCACCGGGTCCCCGGAGGCTCCCTGTGATCACCGCCCGGCCCGGCGCCCAGACCCCCGCCGTCGACACCGCGGTCCCGCCGCTCGACGACGAACTCGACGGGCTCCTCGAAGACCTCGCCGGATTCGGATCCGGCACCGACCAACTCGTGGACGGCCTCCGCTACCTGGCACTCACCGCGCACAGCCTCGACTCCACCCAGACCACCTTGGCCGTGCTCGCCGGGAACGGGCCGAACATCGTCACCGCCATCGCGGCGCTGATCGCCCGGCTCGGCGACCCCGCCCAGAACCCCGCGCTCCGCGACCTCCCCGCCGACCGGCAGGACCAAGCCCGGGAGCTCACCACCCAATACGCCCACTACGACGACCAGTTCGCACCCCACGACCTCATCTCCGAGACCACCGCCGTCATCGACGGCCACTGACCAGGAAGGACCACCATCCCGATGGCCATGACCGCCGCCGAGCACTTCGAGAAGGCCGAGGCACTGCTCGAGAAGGCAGACAACTACTGCAACGACGACAGGGTTCCGATCTGGTTGACCCGAGCCCATGCCCATCTCGCAGCCGCCCGTCTGCTGCTTGACGCGGAGATCTCCATGGTCGACCCGGGCAGCCCGCCCGGTACTGCGGCCTGGCGCTCCGGGATGGACCAGATCGCTGAGAAGCGCCGCACCACCTGACCACCCACCGGGTGGGGCCCGCTGAGCCGACAGGCGGGCCCCACCACCCGGCCCGGTCGGCCCCGAAGCCCACCAGCCAACCCCCAACTGGTGGGCGCCGAGACCGACCAGACCACCCCGCCCGACACCCAGGAGGAACCGCATGACGACCACCCAGACCATCACCCTTGAGCAAATCATCGACCGCTACGCCAAGCCCGTCGCCTTCGTCGCCGACAAGGACGAGGCGCCCGCCACCGAGATCGGCGAGTTCATCGACCAGCTGTACGCCGTCAGTGCGGCGCTCGATCTCGTCCGCATGGACACCGACGACGTGGACGCCGCCGCCACCTACCTCGCCGACGCCCGCACCAGCACCGGAAACGAGCAGCAGGTGCTTCTTGCCAAGGCGGAGCAGCACCTGGCTAGCGCCTGGGACCTGCTCGACGAGTACGCGCAGATGGTCTGACCCCTGGACACGGACTGACGCGCTGTCCGATCCGCCGGTCCCGTACCGGCGGTGAGGAGAACCGCCAGCCCAACCACCGCACCGACCACAGGAAGGACCCCATGAAGAAGACCACCCTCGCCGAGTCCGTGATCGTCGTCCTCAGCGGCGCCCTCGCCTACGGCCTCGGCGACCAGCTCGCCGACCACGGCGTCAGCCTCACCACCATCGTCGCCGCAGTCGCCTTCACCCTGTCGTCCGGTCTCGCCCTCGCCGAGCAGATCAGCAGGAGCATGCGGACCACCCTCTACACCTGCCCGGCCAAGGGCTGCCCGGTCTCCATCCGAGCCTCCGGAACCAGCCGGGACGAGCTCGATCGCCTCCAGGCGCTCGCCACCGACCACAGCAAGCACGGCGCCACCGCCTGACCACCCCGCCCGCACCGAACAGGAGCCGACATGACCGACACCGCCATCGAAACCGAGACCGAGACCGTCCGTCTCACCGCCGATGTTGTCGTCGTCACTCGCTACCGGGGCCTACGCGGCCTTCTCCGCCGCATCCTGCGCCGCACCCCCTACAGCCACGTCCTGCTCATTGAGCGCGACTGGCCGCCGTTCGAGGGGGCGTGGGCTCTGCCTGGCGGTCACGCAGATACGGGTGAGACGACCCGCCAGGCAGGGGCCCGCGAGCTGGGCGAGGAAGTCCGCGTGTACGTGAATCCCGCCCACCTGATCCAGGTCGCAGCTTTTGACCGCCCCGACCGCGACCCGCGCGGCAGGTACGTCACCGTCGCCTACCTCGCCGTCGTCCCCGCCGACACCCCGATCGCAGCCGGGGACGACGCCCGAACTGCTCGCTGGTGGCCCCTGAACGATCTGCCGCAGCTGGCCTTCGACCACGACGAAATCCTCCACGTCGCCGTGGCCACGAGCTGAACACCCTGACCAGCTACACCCACCCCAACCGCCCGCACCGCACCCGACAGGAGACCGCCATGATCCCGCAGCACACCGGCTCCACCCCCACCGACCTCACCACCTGGGGCGCAGCCGACTTCGAAACCCAACAGAACCTCGCCGCCATCCACCCCGACCTCGCCATCCCCGGCATCGACATCTGGGCCCCCACTCAGCAGCACGACACCACCCCTGACCTCGCAGCCTGACCCGAAAGGACATCCCGGTGCCCGACATCACCATCGAATCCTTCGGCTACGGCCACGACGCCCCACCCCAGGCCCACCTCACCCTCGACCTCCGCCACCACTTCCGCGACCCCCACATCAACCCCCAGCTCCGCGGCCTCACCGCCCACGACAAGCCCGTACGCCGCGCCGTCCTCAACACCCCCGGCATCCGGCCCCTCCTCACCGCCACCGTCCACCAAGCCCTCGCCTACCGCCAAGGCCCCAGCAGCGGGCCGCTCACCATTGCCGTCGGATGCGTCGGCGGCCGGCACCGCTCCGCCACCGTCGCCCACTGCCTCGCACGCCGACTCCGCCGCCGCGGACTGACCGTCGACCTCAAGCACCGCGACCTGACCAAGCCCATCATCCAGCGCTGACCACAGGAAGGCCACGACCCGTGACTGCCGCCGCTCCGACCACCACATGGCACACCACCATGGACATCAACGGCGAGCCGTACCCCACCCGCTACTACGCGCCGGACGCCGACGGCAGCAGCGACGACTGCTACGGCCTCCCCCCGGCCCAGCTCGACTACGTGCGCGCCATCCACGAAGCTGGCCACGCCATCGGCGCCCTCATTGGCCGAGGCCACCTCCACTACGCGCAGATCGTCAAGGGAACCGCCACCACCGAGGAGGGCGGCGTCACCGACTGCTGCAACCTCAACGACGGCCACGCCTACGCCGTCTTCACCGCCGCGGGAGAGCGCGCAGTTGACCGGTGGCTCCGCGAAGCGGCCCTGTGGACCCCAGAGCGGGCCGTCGCCAACGAGGTTGGTGCCCACGGCGACCGGCGTCAGTTCCTCGCCATCAACCCGCACGTCGGCTACGGAGACCGTGAGGTCGACTACCGCGTCCTCCACGACCTCGCCGACACCGCCCTCGACAAGCACTGGGCCGCCGTCACCCGCGTCGCCGACGCGCTCACCCAACACGGGCACCTCACCGGCGACACCATCGCCACCCTCGCAGACCTCCCCAACGGCACTCACACCGCCCGCTGACCGCGAAAGGACCGATCCCCGTGACCAGCACCCCGGCCCCGGAGCCGACCCGCATCCCCCGCCTCGGGGAGTCGTGGACCCTGCCCACGGCCGGGGCCACCCCCCACACCCCGCCGGCCACCGAATCCGACCTCCCCAACCCCCTCTTCGACCGACTGATCCGCGGCATGACCCCCGCCGACTGGGCCATCCGCATCGTCCTCTTCCTCGTCATGACCGCCGCCCTCGCCGTCGGCACCTGGTCCATCTACACCCTCCTCACCCAGCAACTCCAAGCCCCCCGCCCCATCGCCATCCTCGGCTGCGGCATGTTCGACGTCGCCGCCCTCTTCTTCGCCCTCCTCTCCCAGCGATACGCCGTCACCACCGACAGCGGCCTCGCACCCCGCCTCGCCATGCTCGCCATGATCTCCACCAGCTCCTGGGTGAACTGGCAGCACGGCCAACTCGAAGGCTGGGGCATCGTCGGGTCCGTCATCCTCGCCGCCGCCCCCGTCATCGCCGAGCTCGCGTTCGAGATGTTCCACCGCTACGCCCACCGCGAGACCCTGCGCCGCCTCGGCCGCGTCGCCCAGACCCTCCCCG
>NZ_JBHWES010000051.1:0-92064 GCF_042734105.1 Streptomyces sp. NPDC059679
GTGTTATTCTGCCGTGTTTTGGCGTGGGGGGGGGGGGGGGGGGGGGCCCGGCCCGGGGCGGGCCCCCGACGCCTTTCCCGAGAAGCGCCGAAGCCGTCCCCGAGGAGCGCCGACGGAACTTTCGCCTCCGTACGCTTGACCCTCTCACTGTGTGAGGGCCTGCACTGGAAGGCGTCATGTTCACCATCGGAGAGTTCGCCAAGCACGGACGGGTGTCGGTCCGCATGCTGCGCCACTACGACGCCATCGGGCTGCTGCGCCCCGTCCACACCGACCCGACCAGCAGCTACCGCTACTACGAAGCCGGGCAGCTCGCACGGCTCAACCGCGTCATCGCGCTCAAGGACCTGGGCTTCAGCCTCCACCAGGTCAAGGCGCTCCTCGACGACGACATCGGAACCGAGGAGCTGCGCGGGATGCTGCGGCTGCGCCGGGCGGAGCTGGAGTCGGCCGTCGCGGAGGCGGTGGCCCGGCTGGCCCAGGTCGAGGCGAGGCTCCGAACCATTGAGAACGAGGGACGCATGCCTACCGAAGACATTGTGATCAAGAGCCTGCCGCCGCTCCGGCTGGCCGAGCTGAGCGCCACCGCGGCGAGCTTCGAACCGCAGGACATCGGGCCCGTCATCGGCCCCCTGTTCGAGCGGCTGTGCGGTCTGCTGGACGCCGCGGGAGTGACCCCGACCGGCCCCGGGCTCGCCTACTACGAGGACGCACCCGAGGGTGGTGGGGCGATCACCGTCCACGCCGGGCTGCCGGTCGGCGCGCAGGTCGGCGGCGGGGACTTCCAGATCGTCCAGCTGCCGGGCGTCGAGCGCGCCGCCACCGTCGTGCACCGCGGCCCCATGGAAGGCGAAGTGATCACCACCTCGCAGGCGCTGGCCCGCTGGATCGACGCCCACGGCTACCGCTCGACGGGATACCCGCGCGAAGTCTCCCTGCACTGCCCCGAAGACCGCACCCAGTGGGTGACCGAACTCCAGGACCCCATCGTCGCCGGAGGCTGATACCGATGTCCCGGAGGCCCGGTCCGGCCGGGCCTCCGGGACATGCCAAGATCGCAGGCATGACGGCACAGTACGACCCGGAAACGATCCTCGCCGGTCTGGCCGACGAGGACTGGCCCACCATCGGCTTCTCCCGCGGCACCGCCGCCGACCCGGCCGGGACGCTGCGCGCCCTGGTCTCGGCGGACGACGAAAATGTCCGCGAGGAGGCGCTCGGTTCCTTCTGGGGCGCGATGCGCGCCCGCGTGCCCGCCTACCGCGCGACCGCGCAGGTCATCCCGTACCTGGCCCGGGCCTGCGCGGCCGGGATCTACCAGGAGCCGCTGCTCGAGCTCCTGCACAGCGTCGCGGGCGGCGAGGACCAGCCCCGTAACGACCAGGGCGAGCTCACGGCCGCCGTCGCCGCGCAGGTGCCGCTGCTGCTGCCCCTCCTCGCACACGACGACGAGGACATCCGGCGCCGGCTGATCCGTATCGTCCTGCTGTCCGGCCGGTCGCGGGAGACCGCCGAGGCGATACGGGCCCGCTGGGCGGAGGAGTCCGACCCGGCGCTGCGCTCCGCCCTGCTGTCGGCCTGCCGTATCGCCGACCCGGATGTCGCGGCGGAGATCGCCGCGGGCGAGCTCGGCCCCGACCGGGACCCCGAGGTCCGGCTCGTGGCCGCCCTCAACCTGGTGCGTGACGGGGCCTCCTGGACGGACGGGCTGGAGGCCGCGGCCACTGCCTGGGCCCTGCGCGGCAGCGAGATCGAGCCGGTCGAGCAGTGGTTCGACACGGACTCCGGCGACTGGAAGGACACCGACCCCGACGACGAGTCCTTCGAGCTGCTGCTCCAGCTGCTTGCCGACCGCGGCGAGCTCCCTGTGGCACTCCGCCTGCTGGACGCGGTCCTGGCCGCCGAGGGCCCCGGCGCCGGTACGCGCGGCCGCCGCGCGCTGGCCGCCATCGAGCCGCTGTGCGCGGAGTTCCGCACCGCCCCGGCGCTGCTGGCCCCGCGCCTGGCGTCCCTGGTGACGTATCAGGACCTGGTCGTGGCCGGGACGGCCATCGGCCAGCTGCGGCGCCTGGGGGAGGAGGGCCGCCCCGCTGCCGACGCGCTGCTGACCCATGCCTCGGGCGAGCGGGTCGCCGAGGCGGAGGACAAGTTCGACGCCGAGGACGCCGAGGAAGTGGCCGACAACGCCCTCGGAGCGCTCGTCGGCCTCGGCGACCCCAGGGCCGTGCCGCTGCTCGCCCGCGATCTGCCGCGCCGCAAGGAGGCCCTGGAGACCGCTGTCGACATCTCGCCCTGGAGGCTCGACGACCAGCCGTCGGTGCCCTTCGACCCCCGGCTCCTCGACGCCGCCCGAGACCTGATCCGCAACCCGGACCGCCGGAACTACGGCGCGCCCCGGCACCTGTGCACCCTGCTCGCCTCCTGGGGGCCACAGGCGGCCCCCGCCCTCCCGGAGCTGTACTCCCTACTGACGACGCAGCGCCAGTACGCCCCGCGCGCGGTGGCCGCCGTCACGGCGGGCACCGAGGCCGCCGCCGAGGCGGTGGACCGGCTGCGCGAGGCCGCCGAGGGCGCCTCCGTCTACGACCGCATGCCCATCGCCGAGGCCCTGCACCGGCTCACCGGCGACACCGCGCAGCTGATCGAGGCGATACGCCCCGGCCTCGACGACATCCTCTACAGCCGGCGCGCCGCGGTGGGCCGGGCCGGACGGCTCGGGCCGGCCGGCGAGCCGCTGCTGCCCCGGCTGCGCGAGCTGCTGGTGCCCGAGGAGGGGGAGCGCATCGGCTGGGACCGGGGCGACTGTCTGTCAGCCGCGTCCACCATCCTGGCGATCGCCGGCGAATCGGCGGCGGACGAGCTGATCCCGGTCCTCTCCCAGGGCCTTGAGAGCCGGGACGCCCGGACCCGGGCCTCGGCCGCCCGCCTGGCCGTCCGGCTGGGCGCGGACGCGGCGCCCCTGGCCGAGCGGATCGCGCCGCTGCTGGAGTCCGTGGCCACCTTCCTGCCCGCCGCGCGCGCCCTGCTGGCCATCCCCGGGGCCGTGGGGCCCGAGGGGGTGGTCGACCGCGAGGAGCTGACCGAGGCGCTGCTCGTGATCGTCGACTCCGTCGAGCACCCCGGGACGGCGCTCGACCTGCTGCGCGACCTCGGCGGCGGCAGCCTCCCCGCGGCCGCCGCCGACCGACTGCGGGCATCGCTGACCGCCGAACGCCGCCCGCCCCTGCGCGGGTTCGCCCTCCAACGCATCCGCATCGACCAACGGCGCACCGCCGCCCTGCGGGCCGCCCTGGGCGAGTAGCCTTCCGGCCGCCGAGTAGCCTCGCTCCGTGACTCCACCTACGCGTAAACGCGCGGGCTTCCTGCGTCGCTGGCTAGGCAGCGTCGCGGAGGGCCAGCCCGGCCCTGTTAAGGACGTTCAGTGCGCCAATGTGGTCCGCGTTCGCGGTGAACCCGCAGGAGACGCATGCGAACTTCGCTTGGGTGACACGGTTCCTCTTGTCCACGTGCCCGCATGCGGTGCATGTGATCGAGGTGTTGCGGGCGTCCACCGGGATCACGAGGCGACCGGCACTCTCAGCCTTGTTCGCCAGGATTCGGAGGAACTGTCCCCAACCCGCGTCGAGGATGCTGCGGTTCAGCCCGGCCTTCGCGGCGGCCCCGTTCGCAAAGAACGCCCCCTCGCGCTCGGGGTCGGGCTTGGGCGCGGGCGCTTTGGTCATGCCCGCCGTGTTCAGCTTCTCGTGGGCGATCACGTCGTGCTCCCGCACCAGCGCGAGCGCCCGCTTGTGGTGGTGGTCCAGGCGCTGACGCCGGATCCTGGCGTGCAGCTTGGCGACCTTCCGGGCGGCGGCCCGGTGCTTCTTGGTCCGGCGGCGGGTGCGTTGGGGGAAGGTGGCCAGGTACCGCTGGGCTTCGGCCAGTTCCCTGGCTATTGCGTCGAGGAACCTGGGGTTCGGGGCGTGCTCGCCGCCCGAGTCGGTGAAGAAGTGCAGCGTGCCCATGTCGATGCCGACGGTGCTGCCGGTTGGAGGCAGGGGCTCGGCGGGCACGTTGTCGCAGGCGAGGACCACGTACCAGCGGTTGCCCTCGCGCTTGACCGAGACCGTCTTGACCCGGCCCTTCACATGCCGGTGTTGATGCACACGCACGTGTCCGATGCCTTGGAGACGTACCCGGGTGTGGGGGTCGTTGCGGGTGGAGTCCCAGCGGCAGCCGTCCCCGTCCCTCGGGAAGACGACGGTGTCGAAGTGGCCCACGCCCTTGAACCTGGGATATCCGGGCTTCTCACCGCTTTTGACCCGGCGGAAGAACGCCTGGAACGCCTTGTCGAGCCGTCTGAGCGTGGCCTGCTGGCTGGAGAAGGACCAGCGGCCCTGACGCTCTGGGTCGGACGCCCGGATCTCCCTCAACTGCGCGGACTGGCTGCCGTACGTGATGCTGGTCTTCGAGGTGTGCCGCCAGGCGTCACGGCGTTCCTGCAGGGCCCCGTTGTAGAGCGAGCAGTGGTCCCGCAGCATCTCCGTCAGGGCCTGGGTCTGCCGGACGGTGGGCCGCAGCAGGAACTTGTACGTACGCAGCAACGCGGCCCACCCCCTTCGTCAGCGTCTCCCCTGGACAAGGCCGGTGGCATCACTCTATCGGCTACTACTGACAACGCAGCGTAATCAGCTGCTGCTCCTCCGTTTCAAGGATTCGATTCCCACACTGGCTGAAGCCGGTGGTCCCCTCGAAAGAAGGTCTGATGGATATTGGTGATGTCGTCGAGGACTTCGAACTGCCGGACGAGAGCGGCACCGCCCGCACGCTGAGCGGACTGCTCGAGAACGGCCCTGTGGTGCTGTTCTTCTATCCCGCGGCCTTCACACCGGGCTGCACGAAGGAGGCATGTCACTTCCGGGACATCGCGGGGGAGTTCAAGGCGCTGGGCGCCCAGCCGGTCGGGGTGAGCGCGGACTCGGTGGACAAGCAGGCGGAGTTCGCCCGTACGCACTCCTTCGGCTATCCGCTGCTGTCCGATCCGGAGGGGACCGTACGGGAGCGGTTCGGGGTCAAGCGCGGCATATCGGCCGTCCCGACCAAGCGGGTCACCTTCGTGATCGACACCGACCGGCGGGTGCTGGAGATCGTCAAGAGCGAGTTCCGGATGAGCGTCCACGCGGACAAGGCCCTCGAGGCGCTGCGCAGCAGGGCGGCGTAGAACGGATCAGCGTGCGGGCAGCCGCCGGGCGAAGAAGTCCCGTACGAGGCCACGTACGGCGGGCACCGAGCACGTCGGATCCACCGCGCCCACCAGCGCCTCCCGGGCCTCGGCGGTCATCAGCCCGGCGGTCTGCAACTGGGGTGCGACGGCGGCGTAGTCGGTGAACACCCAGTGCGCGGCGTCGCGCAGCCGCCCGCGCGCGATGTGGCCGCCGGGGTGGGCGAGCGCGGCCGACCAGGAACGCTGTACGTCCTCGTCCCGGGCGCCGAAGCCATCGGTGTCCAGCAGCAGCAACGGCCGGTCCACCCCGTACCGGGCCACCGGGAACAACTCCCCTTCCCGGCCCGGCGCTTCCGCCGGGTGGTTCAGATAGCCCTCCAGATTGACCGCGGCGGCGATACGGCGGTCCTCGTACAGCGCCTCGGCCGCGGTCGTGCCGCCCGCCGAGTGGCCGTACACCCCCACCCGGCTCAGATCCAGTGCGCGCCCGAGGTGTTCCGGCAGCGGGCGCCGCGCCGCGTCCGGATTTCGTCCGCTCGCCAGCGCCGCCAACTCGTCCAGGACGAAACGGACGTCCGCGATCCGGGTGGCGATCGCGGTGCGGAAGAGCGCCGGGTCGGTCCGGGGATCACCGCGGAAGACGGTCGGGCGGACCATGTCCCGCCCCGTCATCGCGCGCGGGAACTCGACCGCGCAGGCGTCGCCGGGGTGGTCGACGGTCACCACCACACAGCCGTGGCTCGCCAACTCCTCGGCGACCAGCGTGCCCAGGCCGCGCGGATCGCCGCCGCCCGGGCTGTACAGCAGGACCGGATGCGGGGCGGGGCGTGCGGGCGCGCCCGTGTGTGCGTGCGTCACGGTGGCCGCCCAGTCCACCCCGGACTGCGGCAGGCCGGGGTGCGTGATGGGGGCGATGGCCGCGAACAACCCGGCCGCACCCTGGGACAGCTGCGGCGCGAGCGGATACCCCCGGACGGTGCGGGCCGGATAGAACACCGTGGCCATCACCTCCCGCACCGGGATCCCCGGCTCCCACGGGTCGCGCCGGGCCCGATCGACCAGATACAGCGTGGTCACCCCGACCGGGTACGGGCCGGTCGGCGCAGGCAGCCGTACGGTGGCGGCGCCCGCGGCCCGCGCTCGCGTGAGGCCGCCACCGCCCGCGAGCAGCGCGGCGGCCAGCAGGGCGGATGCGGTGACGGTCCGCCGGGTCACCCCGGCGGCACCCTGATTGAATGAAGAAAACGCCAATGAAGACGACATTGAAGAGGTCATGACCTGGATGCTGGCGCCCGGCGGGCAGCGCGGGCGATCGTTCAGGCTCTGCCCGAAACGCTGGCGCGGCGCCGCCTGGGGGAGTAATGATCCGCATCCGCTTCACGGCCGCCGACTTCGCCCGGGTCCGCTTCGCGCCCCGGCCGGCCCCGCTGCAGGAGCTGAACGTGGCCCTGATGCGGATGTGCCTGCCCGGCGACGCGCCGCTCTACGGCCGCTGGCGACGGCGGCTGCTGCGCTCGCTGCCCGACGCCGCCGGGCCGCTGCGCGATCTGGCTCCGGCGGGCCTGGCCCCCGCGTTCATCGATGTGTTCAGCGCTGACCTCAAGGAGGGCCTGGACGCCGTACGGGCCGCCCGCCCCGCCCTGGTCCGCGCCGAGATCGAGCGCGTCTACTCAGCTCACCCGGGACCCACCCCGCTGTGGATCCGCGATCTGCACCATGGCGGGGCCGACGCCTGGCGGCTGCTGCGCCGTGCCCAGCACACGGCCTTCGAATCGGTCCTGGCCCCCGTCTGGCCCCTCGTACAGGACCTGCACCAAGGGGAGTTCACCCGTCACGCCCTCGCCGTGGCCGAGCACGGCATCGCCGCCGCGCTCACCGCGCTGGTTCCCGGCGCCCGGCTCAAGGAGGAGGTCTGGGAACTCGACGGGCCGGGGGAGCGGGAGATCGAGCTGCGCGGCCGCGGACTGGTGCTTCAGCCCACCTTCCACTGGAGCGGCCGGCCCCTCCTCGCCGATCTGCCCGGCCACCCCCTGTACGTCACCTACCCGGCAGGCCCGGGCCTGCCGCTGCCGCCGGCCGGGGCGGGCGGCACGGGCGGCGACGACGCGCTGGCCGCGGTGCTCGGCCGGACCCGCCTCGACATTCTGCTGCTGCTCGCCGAGGAACACACCACCAGCGGGCTCGCCCGGCGACTGGGCGTCAGCAACGCCACGGCCTCCGCCCACACCGCCGCGCTGCGCGGCGCCGGTCTGATCACCACGGTCCGTGCCGGGCGCGCGGTGCTGCACCGGCGCACCGCGCTGGGCGGGCTTCTGGTGCGGCACGGGTCCTGAACGCGCGCGCGTTCGTGGTGGGTTCGAGACGGCGTGCCGTCGTCTCGAACCCACCACGAACTCCCCTCTAGACGCGCGAGAAGGTGAAGGAGAACTCGGCGGGCGCGGCGCCGAGGCGGTACGGGGGAAGCACCCCGGGCCCGCACGACTGGCTGCCGATGCCCTGCTGCCCGTGGTCGAGGTTCACCCACACCGTGTCCGCCGACGGGGACAGGTCCGGGGTGTGCTCGGCCGCGTCCAGCTGCTCCGTGGTCCACCGCCGCGCCGTGAACCAGAACGGCGGCGCGCCCTCCACCGCGATCCCGGCCCCGCCGTCATCGGTCAGCCGCGCCCACCGGACATCCGCGCGGGCGCCGTTCTCCTGCGGCCTGACGTACGGGGTCTGCATCTCGTCGACCGACAGCGCCCACCGGCCGATCCGCGAGGCGGCGTGGGTGTCCGGGTACGCCTCGCCGGGGCCGCCGCCGAACCACTCGGCCCGGCCCAGCGCGGCGGGGACGCCGAGCCGTACGCCCAGGCGCGGCAGCGGGCACGTCCACTCGCCCAGCGGGGTGACGGAGACCGTCAGGCGCAGCTTGTCCGCGTCGGCGGTCCAGCGGTAGACGGTCTGCAGGCCGACGTCGGTGGCCGCGGGGGCGACACGGGTACGGACGGTCAGAGCGTCGTCCGCCACCTCCACCGCGTCGACGCGGTGGTGGAGCCGGTGCAGACCGAGCGTGCGCCAGATCAGACCGTAGCGCTCATCGGGCTGCCAGGGCGCGCCGTTGTCGTTGTCGGTGGGCGCACGCCATACGTCGAGCCGGGGGCCGGTGACGGCGAGGCCGCCGAGGGAGAGCAGCGCGCCGGTGGCCGCGTCGAAGACCCCCGGGCCCAGCACGAGCGCGCCGTCCTCGCGGCGCGGCGCGAGCGCGGCTTCCGTGGCGGGCGAGGCGGTCGGGGCGGTCGAGGCCGTGGCCGGGATCTGCCCCCACGCCACCTCGTGGCCCGCCTCCGCCCACGCGGTGTCGGCCGCGAGCAGCGCCCGTACGGTCCACAGCGCCTCGCCGTCGGCGTCCGTCGCGGGCCGGCCGGGGAGCTTGAGGTCCGCGGACTCGCCCGGGGCCAGCGGCGGGACCGCCAGCTCACCGCCGCCGACCTCGACGCCCTCGGCCTCGTAGGCCCAGGAGAACGTCAGATGGGACAGGTCGGCGAAGTCATGGGTGTTGGTGACGCGGACCGTACCCGCCGCGCCGTCGCCCTCGATCCGGACCGGCTCGATGACCTTCTTGTACTCGATCAGACCGGGGGACGGGGTGCGGTCGGGGAAGAGCAGCCCGTCGCAGACGAAGTTGCCGTCGTGCAGCTCCTCGCCGAAGTCCCCGCCGTACCCGTAGAACAGCTCGCCCTCGGCGGTGCGCTTGGCGATGCCGTGGTCGATCCACTCCCAGACGAAGCCGCCCTGGCAGCGCTCATGCTTCTCGAACAGCCGCTGGTAGTCGCTGAGTCCGCCCGGCCCGTTGCCCATGGCGTGGGCGTACTCGCACAGGATGAAGGGGAGGGCGCGGCGCTTGGCGTCCAGCTCGGCGTCCGCCCAGGCGGCCTCGGTGCGCTGCCCGATCTGGTCGACCTCCTCGTGCGAGGCGTACATCCGCGAGTAGACGTCGGTGTCGGCGCAGGACATGTCGCCCTCGTAGTGGATCACGCGCGAGGGGTCGCGCTCGCGGATCCAGTCGGCCATGGCGGTCAGCCCGCGGCCGGTGCCGCATTCGTTGCCCAGCGACCACATCACCACCGACGCGTGGTTCTTGTCCCGCTCGACCATCCGGCGGGCCCGGTCCACCAGGGCCGGGGTCCAGCGGTCGTCGTCGACCGGGTTGCTGCGCCAGCCGATGTCGCCGAAGCCGTGGGTCTCCAGATCGCATTCGTCGATCACCCACAGGCCCAGCTCGTCGCACAGGTCGAGGAAGGCGGGGTGCGGCGGGTAGTGGCTGGTGCGTACGGCGTTGATGTTGTGCCGCTTCATCAGCACCAGGTCCTGGCGCATGGTCTCCAGGTCCACGGCGCGCCCGGCCTCGGGGTGGAACTCATGCCGGTTGACCCCGCGGAACAGCACCCGCTTGCCATTGACCTTGATCACGCCGTCCTCGACGACGACCGTACGGAAGCCCACCCGCAGCGCCACCCGCTCGCCGCCGGTGGCGAGCGTGGCCTCGTACAGCCGCGGGGTCTCGGCCGTCCACGGCTCGACGGCCACGGTCGCGCTCTCGCCGGTGGCCAGGTCGAGGCCCAGCTCCGGCACGGTGATCCGGCCGCCGGGCTCGGCGTCGACCCGCAGCGTGCCCTGGCCGGAGGCGTGGTCGTAGGCGGCGTGCACGAAGAAGTCGGTGACCGCGTCGGCCGGGCGGTGCTCCAGGGTCACCTCGCGGAAGATCCCGGGCAGCCACCACTGGTCCTGGTCCTCCAGGTAGGTGCCCGAGGACCACTGGTGGACGCGTACGGCCAGCACATTGCCGCGCGGCCGCAGCAGCTCGCCCACCGCGAACTCGTGCGGCAGCCGGCTGCCCTTGAAGTCGCCCAGCTCCTGCCCGTTGAGCCAGACCCGGGCGCAGGACTCCACGCCCTCGAAGCGCAGCACGGCGCCGCCGTCGGCCGGCCAGTCCTCGGGCAGGTCGAAGACCCGGCGGTGGTCGCCGGTCGGGTTCTCGCCGGGAACCCGGGGCGGGTCGACCGGGAACGGATAGAGCACATTGGTGTAGATGGGCGCGCCGTGGCCCTGCAGCACCCAGTGGCCCGGCACGGCGACCGTGCCCCAGCCGGAGGCGTCGTAGTCGGGGCGGGCGAAGGACTCGTCCTCGGCGGTGGCGGTCGGCGACAGCCGGAAGGCCCAGTCGCCGCCCAGGCCCAGCCGGGCGGCGTCGGACCCGGCGGTCCAGGCGCGGGGCGGCAGCCCTCCGGTGCCCGGGGACATGTCCTCGTAGTAGGGGAGCTGGGCGTCGGAGGGGAGCTGGGCGTCGGGGGTGGTGCTCATCGGTCTCCTCGGTCTGCGATGGAGGTATCTGCGCTGGAGGGAACTGCGATGGGGGGGGAGTGCGATGGAGGCGATCAGTCGGCACGCGCCCCAGCGGCCCGAGCGCGCGTCGGCCCGAGCGCTTCGGCCCGGGCTGCCAGCATGGGACGTTAACGAGCGGCGAAAGACTTTTGCAAGGGGTTGGACGAAGTCTGTTGCAAGCGCTTGTGCGGGTGGCGGCGGGTGGCGGCGGGTGAGGGCCGGGAATCAGGACGCGCTGACGCGGCCGCCGCCCGCGGCGGGCGTGCGGTGATGCTTCGATTTCATGGTGGCGAGCGAGCCCTCCAGGGCGAAGGTCGCGGCCCCGAGGCTCACGGGGTTGGACGGGATCGGGCACAGCACGATCTCGACGCTCGCGAAGGGGCGGCGCAGGGCGCGCCTCGCCACCGCCTCGCGCACCTCGACCAGCAGCGGCTCGCCCAGCGCGGTGGCCACCCAGCTGCTGACCACGATCACCTCCGGGTTGAGCAGATTGACCAGGTCGGCCAGGGCCGCGCCGAGATAGCGGGCGGTCTCGCGGACCACCTGCGCGGCCACCGGATCGCCGTCGGCCAGCGCCCCGCCGAGCGCTTCGATGGTGGCGGTCTGGTCGTCGGGGTGCAGCAGGGGGCTGTCGGGGCTCAGCTCGCCGAGGGTGCGCATGATGGCGGGGGCGCCCACGTACGTCTCCACGCAGCCGTGGTTGCCGCAGTGGCACAGCCGCCCGTCCAGGACCAGAGTGGTGTGCCCCCACTCGCCTGCGCTGTTGGTCACTCCCCGGTGCAGCGCGCCACCCAGCGCGAGCCCGGCCCCCACGCCCGTACCCAGGTTGACCACGATCGCGTCATCGCGCCCGCGCGCCGCGCCGAACCACTGCTCGGCGACGGTGCTGGCGCGCAGCGGGTTGTCGAGGTGGAGCGGATAGGGGAGGTGTTCGGCCAGCAGGTCGAGCAGCGGGACGTCGTGCCAGTTCCAGTTGGCGGCGTAGACGGACACCCCGCCCTCGCGGTCCACCTGCCCCGGCATGCTGACCCCGACGCCCAGCACCCGGTCCGCGGCGACGGCCGACCGCTCCACGACATCGGCCACGGCGGCGGCGATGCGCCCGACGAGCCGCGCCGCGTCCCGCTCGCCGGGGCGCAGCTCCTCGTCGGCGCGGGCCAGCACGGTCAGGGCCAGGTCGAACAGCTCGACATGGATATAGGTCTCGGCCACGTCCACGCCGATCAGCGCGCCGCCCGCGGCGTTGACGGCGACCAGCCCGCGCGGCCGACCGCCGTCGGAGTCCTCGTATCCGCCCTCCACCAGCATGCCGAAGTCCAGCAGCTCGCCGACGAGGGTGGCGACGGTGGCCAGGCTCAGCCCCGTCGCGGTGGCCAACTGCTGCCGGGAGACGGGGGATTCGGCGATGATGTGGCGCAGCACGTCGTAGCGGTTCTCGGTGCGGATATCGCGGGACGTGCGCTTCACGCCGGGTCCTCCGTGTTCGGTGGTGCGGCCCGTATGATGCCGCGCCACACTAGGCCGCGCGCCGCACCTGGACAACCCCTTCGCGCAACCATTGTACGAAGCGGGCGACGTAGTCGCCGCCTTATCGGTCTCAGCGAACTCGGCGGCGGCCGCTCCGGCTGAGCCCCTGCGGGCTGACCACCTCCGGCCAGTCAGCCCCTTGCCGAGATCCCGGGGCGGGGCAGCGGGTCAGCCGTGGGTGGTGAGCACGTCCCTGACGACCGGCCCCGCCGCGTCGCCGCCGTGGCCGCCCTTGACGACCACGGCGGCGGCCGCCATGTCGTTCCGGTAGGCCGTGAACCAGGCGTTCGTGGTCGGCTGCCCGTCGATCTCGGCGGAGCCGGTCTTCGCCCCGATGTCCCCGGTGAGCCCGGACATCGCGCGCGCCGCCGTGCCGCTGGTGGCGGTGAGCCGCATCATGGCCCTCAGTTGCCCGGCGGCCGCCGGGCTCAGGGAGCGCACCGCCGTCGCCGTCTGCTCGCCGATCAGGGACCGCGGCACGATGACGGGCTGGTGGAACGTACCGGTCTGGGCGGTGGCCGAGACCGAGGCCACGGTGAGCGGGTTCATCTGGACCCTGCCCTGCCCGATCAGCGCGGCGGCCTTGTCGTCCCCGCCGCCCGTGGGGACCGAGCCGTCGAAGGTCTGCACCCCCACATGCCACTCGAGCCCGATCCCGAACACGTCCTGCGCCACGTCCGCGACGCCGCTGTCGGGGAGATCCCCGGCCAGTGAGACAAAGGCGGTGTTGCAGGAGGCCGCGAAGTCCTGGGCGAAGGTGGCGGCCGGATTCTCGCTGTCCTCGACGTTGTGGAAGATCATGCCCTGCTGGTACGAGGTGGTCTTGGGGCAGGGCACCGCGCGGCCGGGTGTGACCTTGCCGGACTCCAGCAGCGCCGCCGAGGTGACGATCTTGAACGTCGAACCGGGCGCGGTGGCCCCTTGTAAGGCCGGATTGAACTCGTCGCGGTCGGAGTTGGCGACCGCCAGCACCTCGCCCGTGCTGGGCTTGAGCGCGACCACCGAGGCGCCCGTACGCTTCGCCACCGCCTTCTCGGCCCTGCTCTGGACCTGTGCGTCGAGCGTCGTGTGCAGCGTGCCCGGCTTGCCCTTGGCCACCACATGGAGCGTCGTCGTGGGCTTGCCGCTCGCGCCGGCCGCCCACACCTCGACCCGGCTGGCGCCGCCCGTGGCGGAGGCGTACCTCGTGCGGAGCTCGGTCAGCACCGGGCCGAGCGAGGGATAGCGGTCCTTCGTCAGCTCCTTGCCGTCCCGGTCCACCACCTTGATCGACACCGAGTCGGCGGTCCCCGTCCGCAGGGCCGGACGCTCGGCCGTCAGCTTGGGGTGCAGTACGGCGGGCCTCCAGTCGACCAGCGGCCGGCCCGTCGTCCGGCCGCGCACCACCGACAGCTCCGATCCATAGGTCCAGGTGGAGTGGCTGTCCTCGAAGGAGATGTCGGCCGTGACATCGAACGGCACCCGGGTGCCGTGGGGTTGGCCCGCCTTGAGCGTCAGCTTCGACACATGGCCGTCCTTGCGGTAGCCGCTCAGCGCGGCCACGGCGGACTCGGCGTCATTGGTGAGCTGCGCGGCCCGCATATCGTTCTGATCGGCCCAGGCAGCCAGAAACTTCCCGGCGGTTTCCCGCACTTCGGACGCGGTCACCGCGCCGTCGTGGCCCGGCCCCTTCTCGCCCCCGGTGAGCCCGGTGTACAGGTTGTACGCGCCGAGGCCCGCTACGCCCACGACCGCAACCGCTGTCACACCGAGCACGGCTCTTCCCGCTGCACGCATGCCCTTGGTCCATCCCCCCATGATGGTTGGCGCCCTGCCGCTCCACCCCCGCGTCAAGCGGCAGGGCGCACAACGAGTTCACAACCTATGGACGGTGATACTCCATCACAAGGGGTAGTTCAGGCCACAAGCGCACGGCGTGACCCGCGACACGCATTTCAGCGCGCCGCCGCGGCTCATGCCGCCTGCTCGACCTCTCCCCGCAGAGCCCTGGTGTAGACAGAGAGCAACCGACCGTATTCGACGCGCTCCTGGGGGCGCAGCGCCCGGCCGGCCCGCGCGCGCAGAAACACGCGGATCGCCTCGTTCGCCTGGTCGGTGGGCGTGGTGATTAAAGCGGGTTCGTGGTGAGTAGGAGTCGGACGCATGCGCACTAGAGTACGGGCCGCCACCGACAACGGCACCGGCGCAAAACGTTCAAGTGCCCTGTTACCGCGGGTATGTGAGCAAGACCGCATCCGGCGCACGGCCTCTTGTGGTTTCAGCTCTCGACGAGAACGACCTCCAGGGTGCGCGGGCCGTGCACCCCCTCCACCCGGTCCAGTTCGATATCGCTGGTCGCGGACGGCCCGGAGATCCAGGTCAACGGGCGCCCCGGAGCCAGCCGTTCCAGGGCCTGTGGCACGGAGTCCACGACCTGTTCGGGCACGCGGATGACACAGACATGGTGGTCGGGCACCAGGGTGATGCGCCGGCGCCCCTGGTCAGGGCCCGCGTCCAGTACGACGGTCCCCGTCTCGGCCACGGCCACCGCGCAGCCCGTGACGACGCTGGAGACCGCGTCCAGATCGTGCGGGGTCAGCTCCTCGGTGTCCGCGATCCGCTCCACCCGCTGTGCGTCCACGGCCGAAAGCCACTCGGCGGGCAGCCCCGGCGGCAGCACCACGCTCGTCGCTCCGCGCCCGTCCAGCAGCCGGGCGATCAGGCCCGGAAGCCCCTCGGGGTCCGTACGGTGGACGATCGCCCGGTAGTCGGCCAGGTTCTCCGCGAGCAGATCCACGGTCTGGGCCGTGGTCCGGTCCCCGTGGGCCCGCAGATAGCCGCGGTCCACGGGGGCCTCGGAGGGGCGCTCCGTACGGGGGACGTCCGCCAGCGCGCGGCGGACGCGGGCCAGCACCAGGTCTCGGCTGCTCACGTCGTCCTCTTTCCCTCACTGTTCGTGCCCTCGTCGCCGCGCGTCCTGCGCCACCAGTCCCGGAACGACTCGGCGGGCACCTCCGGCAGCTCCCGGGTGTCCGTCCACGCCCGCCCCGGCCCCGGCAGCCGGCTCGGATGGAAGCGGCGGGTACGGGCGGCCAGCCGCTGCCCGGCGCGCAGCACGCCCGGATGGTCGAAGGCCCAGCGCGCCGCCCGCATCGCGGCGCGCTCCGCGGCATGCCCCTTGGCCGGTTTGATGACGGTCCGGGTCCCGCGCACCGACACCGGGCCGCCCTCGACCACCCGCTCGCGCAGATGGACCAGGATCTCCGGGATGTCGATGGCCACCGGGCACACTTCGTAGCACGCCCCGCACAGCGACGAGGCGTACGGCAGCGAGGCGTCCAGCTCGCTCTGGGTGCCACGCAGCTGCGGTGTGAGGATCGCCCCGATCGGCCCCGGGTACGCCGACCCGTACGCATGGCCGCCCGCCCGCTCGTACACCGGGCACACATTCAGACACGCCGAGCAGCGGATGCAGCGCAGCGCCTGGCGCCCGACGGTGTCGGCGAGGGTGTCCGTACGGCCGTTGTCGAGGAGGACCAGGTGGAAGGCGCGCGGGCCGTCGCCGTCGGTGGTGCCGGTCCAGGTGGAGGTGTACGGGTTCATCCGCTCGGCCGTCGAGGAGCGGGGCAGCAGCTGGAGGAACACCTCAAGGTCCTGCCACGTCGGCACCACCTTCTCGATGCCCACGACGGAGATCAGCGTCTCGGGGAGGGTCAGACACATCCGACCGTTGCCCTCGGACTCCACCACGACCAGCGTGCCTGTTTCGGCCACCATGAAATTGGCGCCCGAGATGCCGACCTTGGCGTTCAGGAACTTCTCGCGCAGATGCAGCCGCGCCGCCTCCGCCAGATCGGCCGGGGCGTCCGTCAGCCCCTCCGGCGCGGGGCGGCCCCAGCGGGCCATCCGGTCGGTGAAGATGTCGCGGATCTCGGTGCGGTTGCGGTGGATCGCGGGCACCAGGATGTGCGAGGGCAGATCGTCGCCGAGCTGCACGATCAGCTCCGCCAGATCGGTCTCGTACGCGCGGATGCCCGCCTCGGCGAGCGCGTCGTTCAGCCCGATCTCCTGCGTGGCCATCGACTTGACCTTGACGACCTCGCGCTCACCGGTGGCCCGGACCAGCTCGGTGACGATCCGGTTCGCCTCGTCCGCGTCCGCCGCCCAGTGCACCTGGCCGCCCGCCGCCGTGACGGCGCTCTCCAACTGCTCCAGATAGTGGTCGAGATGGCGCAGCGTACGGTCCTTGACCGCCGCGCCCGCGGCGCGCAGCTCGCCCCAGTCCGCCAGCTCCGCGACGGCCTTGGCGCGCTTGGCGCGGATGGTGTGGGTGGCGTGCCGCAGATTGGCGCGCAGCTGCGTGTTCTTGGTCGAGGTGGCTGCCGCGACGGGGAACGCGGGCATGCCCAGATAGGTGCCGGTCACCAGACGTCTCCTTCGGTGCTCGCCAGGATCTCGGCGATATGGACCGGGCGGACCGTCGAGCCCTGCCGGGCGAGCGTCCCGCCGATGTGCATCTGGCACGAGTTGTCGACCGTGCACACCGCCTCGGCCCCGGTGGCGGTGATGTTGCGCGCCTTGTCGGCGCCCATCGCGGCCGAGACCGCCGTGTTCTTCACGGCGAACGTGCCACCGAAGCCACAGCACTCCTCCGCGCCCGGCAGCTCGACCAGCTCCAGTCCCGCGACGGCCGCGAGGAGGCGGCGGGGGCGGTCGCCCAGGCGCAGCATCCGCAGGCCGTGGCAGGTGGGGTGGTAGGTCACGGTGTGCGGATAGTACGCGCCCACGTCCGTCACCTTGAGGACATCGGTGATGAACTCGGTGAGCTCGTACGTCTTGGGCACTGCCGAGGCGGCGAGCTCGGTCAGCTCCTGGCCACGGCCCTCGGCGGCGGCCTTCGCCCCGATCCTCGGATAGTTGTCGCGCACCATGGCGGCACACGACCCCGAGGGGGTCACCACATAGTCGTAGTCCTCGAACGCCTCGGCGAAACGGCGCACCAGAGGCTCGGTCTCATGGCGGTAGCCGGTGTTGAACTGCGCCTGACCGCAGCAGCTCTGCCCCGGCGGAAAGCCGACGTCGACACCCAGCCGTTCGAGGAGGGTGACGACGGCCTGCCCGGTGCGCGGATAGAGCGTGTCGTTGACGCAGGTGATGAAGAGCGCTACGCGCACGGTTCCTCCTCCTGGCCCTCGGCCCGTCCGCCCTCGACATTCTCGATGTTCTCGACGAGGGCGGCCGCCCGGGACCACGCTGCTTGATCACCCGACGGCTCATACTGCCTCAGCGGCTGGGTGCTGTGAAGCAGCGCACGCAGTTCGGACAAGCCGCCGCCGACCACCCCCGCGGTCCGGGCCTGCACCAGAACATTCCCGAGTGCCGCCGCCTCCGCCGGGCCCGCGACCACCGGCAGCCCACAGGCGTCCGCGGTCAGCCGGCACAGCAGCGCGTTGTGCGCGCCGCCCCCGACGATATGCACGGTGCGGACCGTACGGCCGGACAGGCGCTGGGCGTCCAGGATCGCGCGGCGGTGGGCGAGCGCGAGGGAGTCCAGGACGCAGCGGGCGGTCTCGGCGGGGGTACGGGGGGTCGGCTGGCCCGTACGGCGGCATGCTTCCGCGATCCGGTCGGGCATCCGGTCCGGGGCGATGAACTCCGGGGCCCCGGCGTCGACCACCGAGCGGAGGGGGGCGGCGTGGGCCGCCTGGTCCAGGAGCGTTTCCAGGTCCTGGGGTCTGCCTTCGGATTCCCAGGTGCGCAGGCATTCCTGGAGCATCCACAGGCCCATGATGTTGCGCAGATAGCGGACCGTGCCGTCCACGCCGAGCTCATTGGTGAAGTTCGCGCGCCGGCTCGCCTGGGTGAGCACCGGGGCGTCGAGCTCAAGCCCGGCCAGGGACCAGGTGCCGGTGGCGATGTACGCGAAGTCGGGCGAGGTGGCGGGGACGCCCACGACGGCCGAGGCGGTGTCGTGCGAGCCCACGGCGGTGACCGGGACGGGGCCTTCGAGCCCGGTCGCGGACAGGATCTCCGGGCGTACGTATCCCGCCGGGTCGCCGGGGTGGCGGAGTGGCGGGAAGAGCGACAGGTCGATACCGAGGGTGTCGGCGACGGTGGCGACGGCGCGGGACCAGTCGCGGGTGCGCGGGTCGATCAGCTGGGTGGTGGACGCGTTGGTCAGCTCGGTGCCGGCCACGCCCGTCAGCCAGTACGAGATGAGGTCCGGGATGAGGAGGAGGCGGTGTGCGGCGGTGAGCGTCGAACTGCCCCGGGCGGCGGTCAGCTGGTAGATCGTGTTGAAGGGGAGGTGCTGGAGGCCGGTGGCCGCGTACAGCTCCTCGGGAGGGAGGACGGTGGCGACCTGTTCGGCGGCGCCGTCGGTGCGGGTGTCGCGGTAGTGGACGGGGTTGCCGAGCAGCGCCCCGTCGGCGCCCAGGAGGCCGTAGTCCACGGCCCAGCTGTCGATGCCGACGCTGGTCAGCCGGGCGTTCGCGGCACGGGCGGCCTCGGCCGCGGCGCGCAGGCCGTCCAGGACGCCCTGGTAGAGGGCGAGGATGTCCCAGTGCAGGGTGCCGCCCACGCGGACCGGGCGGTTGGGGAAGCGGTGCACCTCCTGGAGCGAGAGGGCGCCGGGGGCGACCGTGCCGACCATGACGCGGCCGCTGGACGCGCCGAGGTCGACGGCGGCGAAGTGAGTTTCTGTGGGTGGCACGGGAGCCTCGTGGTCGTGGTTGCTGTACATGGGTACGGGGCGGGGGCAGGGCCTCCGGGGCTGTCACCCTGGACCGCATATTTACGGCGCCGGTGCCCGGAGACGCGGAGTGGCCCGGAACTTGGCGCCACAAATACACGTAAGCGTCCAGGGCGCCACCCCCGCACCCCCGCCCCCTCACGTGCGTGTCAGCGCAGGAAGGCCGCGGCGACCCCGGCGTCGACCGGGACGTGCAGACCGGTGGTGTGCGTCAGGTCGCCCCCGGTGAGTGCGAAGACCGCGTTCGCCACGTGTTCGGGCAGGACCTCGCGCTTGAGCAGGGTGCGCTGGGCGTAGAACTTGCCCAGCTCGTCTTCGGGGATGCCGTATGTGGCCGCGCGTTGTGCGCCCCAGCCGCCCGCGAAGATTCCTGAGCCCTGTACGACGCCGTCGGGGTTCACTCCGTTGACCCGGATGCCGTGTGCGCCCAGTTCGGCTGCCAGGAGACGTACTTGGTGGGCCTGGTCGGCCTTGGTGGCGGAGTAGGCGATGTTGTTCGGGCCCGCGAAGACCGAGTTCTTGGAGGCGATGTAGATGATGTCGCCCCCCATGTTCTGGTCGATCATGACCCGGGCCGCCTCGCGGGAGGAGAGGAAACTGCCGCGCGCCATGATGTCGTGCTGGAGGTCCCAGTCCTTGGCGGTGGTTTCGAGGAGGGGCTTGGAGATGGAGATCCCCGCGTTGTTGACGAGGAGGTCGAGCCCGCCGAAGGCCAGGACCGCTTGGTCGAAGGCTGCTTTGATCTGCTCTTCGGAGGTGATGTCGACGGTGACGGGGACGGCCTTGTCGGGGCCGCCCAGTTCGGCTGCTACGGCTGCGGCGTTCTCCGCGTTGATGTCCGCCACGACTACGCAGGCGCCCTCGGCCACCAGGCGGTTCGCGATGGCCTTGCCGATGCCCGAGCCCGCGCCGGTCACCAGGGCGATACGGGTCGCCAGCGGCTTGGGCTTCGGCATCCGCTGAAGCTTGGCCTCCTCCAGCGCCCAGTACTCGATGCGGAACTTCTCCGACTCCTCGATGGGGGAGTACGTGGACACGGCCTCGGCACCGCGCATCACGTTGATCGCGTTGACATAGAACTCGCCCGCCACCCGGGCCGTCTGCTTGTCCTTGCCGTAACTGAACATCCCGACACCGGGGATGAGCACGATCGCCGGGTCGGCGCCGCGCATCGCGGGGGAGTCGGGGGTGGCGTGCCGCTCGTAGTACGCCTGGTAGTCGGTGCGGTACGCGGTGTGCAGCTCCTTGAGACGGGCGATCGTCTCGTCGAGCGGGGCCGTGGGCGGCAGGTCGAGGACCAGCGGGCGGACCTTCGTACGGAGGAAGTGGTCCGGGCAGGAAGTGCCGAGCGCGGCCAGACGCGGGTGTTCGGCGCGGGAGACGAAGTCGAGGACCGGGTCGGAGTCGTTGTAGTGGCCGACCTGGGGGCGGTCCGTGGAGGCGAGGCCACGCAGGACGGGGGCCAGCGCGGCGGCGCGGGCCCGGCGTTCGGCCTCGGGGAGCGGTTCGTAGCCTGGGACCACAGGGCCGAAGGGGTCCGCCTTGCCGCGGTCGGCGAGGAACTGCTCGGCGGTGCGGATGATACGGAGCGAGTTGGCCTCGCACTCGTCGGAGGTGTCACCCCAGGCGGTGATGCCGTGGCCGCCCAGAATGCAGCCGATCGCCTCGGGGTTGGCCTTCTTGATGGCGGCGATGTCAAGGCCGAGCTGGAACCCGGGCCGGCGCCAGGGAACCCATACGACCTGGTTGCCGAAACACTCCTTGGTCAGCGCCTCACCGTCGGCGGCGCATGCGAGTGCGATGCCGGAGTCGGGGTGCAGATGGTCGACATGGGCGGCGTTGACCAGGCCGTGCATGGCGGTGTCGATGGACGGCGCGGCGCCGCCCTTCCCATGCAGGCAGAAGTCGAACGCGGCAACCATCTCGTCCTCGCGCTCAACCCCTGGGTAGACCGCGGTCAGCGCCCGCAACCGGTCCAGCCGCAGCGCGGCGAGACCGGCCTCGGTGAGTGTGCCCAAGTCCCCTCCGGACCCCTTCACCCACATGAGGTCGATGTCCTGCCCGGTAACGGGGTCGGTCGCGGTGCCCTTGGCGGAGGTGTTCCCGCCCGCGTAGTTGGTGTTCCGGGGATCGGCTCCGAGGCGATGTGATCGCTCGAGCAGGGTGGCCGCTTCGGGGTGCGGTTCTGCGGTCATGTTCTTCCTTCTTCGTGTGTTGGTGAAGTCGGCCAATCCATCGCACGGGCCCATTCCGGGGTGGGGCTGGGCCGGTACGGTTCCGCCTTGCCCTCCGGGGCTGCGGGGCGGTGGCGCGTGCGCGTCCGTCGGCGGGTCGGTGCGCCTCGGCGGCTGCCGGGTCGGGGTCGTGCTGCCCGCCTGCTGCCAGGCCCCGCTGCGGGGCCTGGCCAGCCCGCGTCCGCTCCCGGCGCCCGCGAGGCGGAGCCTCGCCGTCCCCGCCCCACCTGGCGGGCTCGCCCCGACTCGCGGGTGTCCGCCGGCCAGTTGGCGCGCCCCGACCGTGGGCCCGGACGAGGCCAACCCCCTCCGGGAGGGTGGGCAGCCACTCCGTCGCCGTGGCGTGGCCTCGGCTCGGCACTGACTCCTCCCAGTGGTAGCTGGTTTGCTTTGGCCAACAAGTGCCGGGTGCCCAGCTCGGCCCTGTCCGCCCGCGTGTCGCGCAGCGGGCTGACAGGGCGTGGGGCGGAGCCCCAGGGCGCGCGCCGGGCGGGGTGCCCGACCCCCGCCCCACCGCCGTGGCACGCCCCGGCCTTGGGCCTTCCAGCGGTGGCTGGATGGCCCGGGGTCCGGGGCGGAGCCCCGACTCCGGGTGTGGGCCGGGGCCGCAGCGGCGGTGCGACGTACCAGCTGACGGGGCGGAGCCCCCGCGCGGACCGGTGGTATGTGCGGAGCTCCCGGGCCCGCGCCAGGCAGGGTGGCGGGCATCCGCCCCGCCGCTCCGGCCAGGGGCCTTACCCGTCGTAGCCGAGCAGCCGGGGCCCGGGGCGTGGCCCCGATCCCGGGCGCGGGGCGGAGCTCCGGGAACCCGCCGCGCCGCGCGGCGGAGCCGCGGCGGCGGTGCCGCAGCCCCGCCGGAGGCGCTACGCGCCCCAGCCCGCCTGCGTGCCACCCACTCGCTCCGCGACGATCTTCTCCGCCCACCCGGAGGCCTTGTACGCCGCCATCGGATCGGGGTCGATGCCCAGTTCCTCGCGGACCTCGGCCAGCAGCGGCCGTACGTCGGTGTTGTACGCGTCCATCAGCACCGCGTTGGAGCCGAGGACGTCGCCCGATGTCTGCGCGGCGGACAGCGCGTCGCGGTCGACCAGCAGGGCCTTCGCCGTCGCCTCCTGGACGTTCATGACCGAGCGGATGATCGCCGGGATCTTCGGCTCGATGTTGTGGCACTGGTCCAGCATGAACGCGATGCCCGAGCCCAGGCCGCCGCCGCGGATCACCTCGTACATGATCCGGAAGAGCTGGAAGGGGTCGGCCGCGCCGACCATGAGGTCGTCGTCCGCGTAGAAGCGGGAGTTGAAGTCGAACGCGCCGAGCTTCCCCTCCCGGAGCAGCAGCGCGACGATGAACTCGATGTTCGTGCCGGGCGCGTGGTGGCCGGTGTCGACGCAGACGTGGGCTTTGGGGCCGAGTTTGAGGCAGTGGGCGTAGGCGGTGCCCCAGTCGGGGACGTCGGTGGTGTAGAAGGCGGGCTCGAAGAACTTGTACTCCAGCAGCAGCCGCTGGTCGTCGCCCAGCCGCTCGTAGACGGCCTGGAGGGCCTCGGCGAGCCGGTCCTGGCGGGCGGCGATGTCGTCCTGGCCGGGGTAGTTGGTGCCGTCGGAGAACCAGAGCTTGAGGTCGCGGGAGCCCGTGGCGTCCATGATGTCGACGCATTCCAGGAGGTGGGCGAGCGCCTTGCCGCGGATTTCGGGGTCGGGGTTGGTGACCGAGCCGAGTTTGTAGTCGTCGTCCTGGAAGACGTTGGAGTTGATGGCGCCGAGCTTCAGCCCGCGCTCCTCCGCGTGCTTGGCGAGCGCCGCGTAGTCGTCGACCTTGTCCCAGGGGATGTGCAGGGCGACGGTGGGGGCCACCCCGGTGAAGGCGTGCACCTGGGCGGCGTCGTCGAGCTTCTCCTGCGGGGTGCGCGGGACACCGGGCTGGGCGAAGACCTTGAAGCGGGTTCCAGAGTTGCCGTACGCCCACGACGGCGTCTCGACGGCCTGGGTCTTGAGGGCCGCCTTCACGGCCGAAAGGTCAGACATACGTCTCCTCGAGGGCAACTGTGGCAACTGGCAACTATGAAACGATTCAACAGACGCTAGCCGTGTGGATGGCCGGGCGTCAAGAAGCGGGGCGGCCCCAGGCTCGGGGTCGCTGACGTGGAAAAACGATTCAATGTCGAAGCTACTGGACCGTAGGTCCACCGCCACCGGCGCGTCAAGAGGGACGGCAACGACTTGATTTACCTGGCGCATACCCCCTTGACGGTGGCAAATCGCCGGGTTAGCTTCCCGCCACCGACTTTGAAACATTTCATTTTCCCTCGGCCTGAAGGCCGCTCTTGCAAGGAAGCAAGGAGACACCGACACCGTGAGCCAGGCTGATTCGACCGGAGTTCCGGTCCTCGCCCTCAAGGGGGTGAACAAATCCTTCGGCGCCGTCCGGGCCCTGCGGGACGTCTCCCTCGAGCTGTTCCCGGGTGAGGCACACGCCCTCGCCGGCGAGAACGGCGCCGGTAAGTCGACGCTCATCAAGACGCTCGCCGGGGTCCACCGCCCCGACGCCGGGCAGGTGCTGCTCGACGGCGAACCGGTGGTATTCCACGGCCCCGCCAACGCCCGTGACGTGGGCATCGCCGTCATCTACCAGGAGCCGACGCTCTTCCCCGACCTGTCGATCGCGGAGAACATCTTCATGGGCCGCCAGCCCCGGCGGGGGCTCGGCCGGATCGACCACAAGGCGGTGCGCAGCGCGACCGCCGCGCTGATGGGGCGGCTCGGGGTGGCCCTGGCCCCCGACCGGCCCGCCCGTGGGCTGTCCATCGCCGACCAGCAGATCGTGGAGATCGCGAAGGCGCTGTCCTTCGATGCCCGGGTGCTGATCATGGACGAGCCGACCGCCGCCCTCACCGGCAGCGAGACGGCCCGGCTGTTCTCGGTCGTGGAGGCGCTGCGCGCCGAGGGCGCGGCCGTGCTGTTCATCTCGCACCGGCTGGAGGAGATCTTCCGGCTCTGCCAGCGGGTGACCACCCTGCGGGACGGCCGCTGGGTGGCCTCCGAGCCGCTGGAGGGACTGACCGAGGACGACCTGGTGCGCCGGATGGTGGGCCGGGACCTGGACGAGCTGTATCCCAAGCAGGACACGCGGGTCGGCGAGACGGCGCTGTCGGTGCACCGGCTGACCCGCGAGGGCGTGTTCCGGGATGTGTCCTTCGAGGTGCGCCGGGGTGAGATCGTCGCGCTGGCCGGGCTGGTCGGCGCGGGCCGCACCGAGGTGGCGCAGGCCGTGTTCGGAGTGGACCGGGCGGACGCGGGCGAGGTACGGGTGGCAGGCACGCCGCTGCGCCCCGGCTCGCCGAACGCCGCGATGGCCGCCGGGCTCGCGCTCGTACCCGAGGACCGGCGCCAGCGCGGCCTGGTGATGGAGATGTCCATCGAGCGGAACATCGGCCTCACCGGACTGGACCGGATTCGCAGCGGAGGGCTCGTCAAACGGGCCCTGGAGCGTGGCCGGGCCACCGACTGGGCAACCAGGCTGCAGCTCAAGTACGGCAAGCTGAGCGACCACGTCGGGGTGTTGTCCGGCGGCAACCAGCAGAAGGTCGTACTCGCCAAGTGGCTGGCCACCGACCCGGCGGTGCTCATCGTCGACGAGCCGACACGTGGCATCGACGTCGGCACCAAGGCCGAGGTGCACCGGCTGCTGTCGTCGCTGGCCGCCGAAGGGCTCGCGGTGCTGATGGTCTCCTCCGATCTGCCCGAGGTGCTGGGCATGGCCGACCGGGTCCTGGTGATGCACGAGGGCCGCCTGGTCGCGGAGATCCCGCGCGCCGAGGCCACGGAGGAGTCCGTCATGGCGGCCGCGACCGGCCGTACCGGCAAGGGAAGGGCTGCGGCATGACGGCCACCATCGAGAAACCCACGGCGCAGGCCGAGGCGGGCCGCTCCGCGCGCTCGCTGGTCGACACCGTCTTCCGGGCCCGCGAGATCAGCATCGCCGGGGCCCTGGTGCTCCTGGTGCTCTTCACCTGGATCGCCGAGCCCCGCTTCCTCAACGACCAGGGCGTCAAGGACCTGTTGCTCAACGCCGCGATCCTGGTGCTGCTCGCGGTGGGGCAGTCGGTGGTCGTGGTCACCCGCAATATCGACCTGTCGGTGGGCTCCGTGGTGGGGCTCTCCGCCTTCGCCTGCGGCAAGTTCGTGTCCGGTACGGACCACGGTCCGCTGCTGGTGGCCCTGCTCGGCATCGCGGTCGGCATGGCCTGCGGCCTGGTCAGCGGCGCGCTGGTCAGCTTCGGCAAGGTGCCCGCGCTGGTGGTGACGCTCGGGATGCTCTACATCATCCAGGGCATCGACTACTGGTGGGCCGAGGGCGAGCAGATCAACGCCGCCGATGTGCCGCAGTCCGTACTGGACCTCGGCAGCGGCAGCGTTCTGGGCATCCCGTATCTGCCGCTGATCTCCTTCGCCGTGCTGGCGGTGACCGCGTACTTCCTGCGCTCCTACCGCAGCGGCCGTGAGCTGTACGCCATCGGCTCCAGCCCGGAGGCCGCCCGGCTGGCCGGGGTGCCGATCCGCCGCCGGGTGCTGGGCGCGTACGTCTTCTCCGGCGCCGTCGCCGGTTTCGCGGGCTCGCTGTGGCTGGCCCGCTTCGGCACCGTCGTCGCGGACAACGCGCACGGCTGGGAGCTGACCGTGGTCAGCGCGGTCGTCGTCGGCGGTGTCGCCATCGTCGGCGGCGTCGGCACGGTGTGGGGCGCGGCGCTGGGCGCGCTGCTGCTCACCACCATCGGCAGCGCCCTGTCCGTGCTGAAGGTCGACTCCTTCTGGGAGGACGCCATCGCCGGCGCCCTGCTGCTGGCGGCGATCAGCGTGGACCGGATCGTCAATGTGCGCATGACCCGTGCGCTGAGGAAGAGGAGCGCCCGATGAGCCCGCTGCGCGGAGCGCTGCGCTGGGACACCGCGGTCGGCGTGCTGCTGGTGGCGGTCTTCGTCACGGGCCTGGGCACCACCGATGGCTTCGCGAGCCGCGACAACCTGGCCTTCGCCTTCAACGACATCGCCGAGGTGGCGCTGATGGCGCTGCCCATGACGCTGCTGGTGGTGGCGGGGCAGGTGGATCTGTCGGTGGCCTCGATGCTGGGGCTGAGCAGCGCCCTCACCGGGCAGCTGTGGGACTCCGGCTGGGCGTTCGAGACGATCGTGCCCGTGGTGCTGCTGGTCGGCGTGGCCGGTGGCCTGCTCAACGGCTGGCTGGTCACCAAGGTCGGGCTGCCCTCGCTCGCCGTCACCATCGGCACCCTCGCCCTCTACCGGGGTCTTGCCTCCGTGGTGCTCGGCTCCAACGCCATCACCGACTTCCCCGAGACCTACGCCAAGTGGGCGGTGGACACCACCACCATCCCCGGCACCTTCATCACCTATCCGGTGGCGCTGTTCATCGTGCTGGCCGTCGTGGCCGCGGTGGTGCTCCACGCCACGGGACTGGGCCGGTCGCTGTTCGCCATCGGCGCCCAGGAGGACGCCGCGTACTTCGCCGGCATCCGCGTCAAGCGCATCAAGCTCCTCCTGTTCGTGGTCACCGGGCTGGTGTCCGCCTTCGCGGGCGTGGTGTTCACCCTCCGCTACGGCAGCGCCCGCGCCGACAACGGCCAGGGCTTCGAGATGCTGGTCATCGCCTCCGTCCTGCTCGGCGGCATCGACTTCGACGGCGGAAAGGGCACCCTCTTCGGCGCGGTCGCCGGAGTGCTGCTCATCGGCATCCTGAAGAACCTGCTGACCCTCAACGACGTCGCCAACGAGGTCCAGGTGATCGTCACCGGGCTGCTGCTGGTGGCCTCCGTCCTCACCCCCCGGCTGATCTCCACCGTCAGCGAATGGCGCCACCGCAGAGCCGCTGCCACCCCCTCCAGCTGACAGCTGACGCGTCGCCGCACCACGTCCGACTTCCCTGCTTCCCCGCTTCCCCGAAAGGTCTCTCCATGTTCCTCCGCACGTCCTCCCGGCGCCGCGCCGCGGCCTCCGTCGCCGCGGCCTGTGCCCTGGCCGTCACCCTCGCGGGTTGCGGCGGCACCACCAAGAAGGACTCCTCCGACAACGGCGGCGACGTCAAGGCCACAGATGCCAAGGCCAACCCCGACGCCCCGCTGAAGAAGGGGCTCAAGCTCGCCTTCCTGCCCAAGCAGATCAACAACCCGTACGAGAAGATCGTCGACGACGCGGGCATCGAGGCGGCCGGGGAGTTCGGCGGCAAGGGCAAGGAGGTCGGCCCCTCCGACGCCAGCGCCTCCTCCCAGGTGTCGTACATCAACACCCTCATCCAGCAGCGGCAGGACGCCATCCTCATCGCCGCCAACGACCCCAACGCGGTGTGCGGCCCGCTCAAGCAGGCCATGAAGAAGGACATCAAGGTCGTCGCGTACGACTCCGACACGGCCAAGGAATGCCGCCAGCTGTTCATCAACCAGGCCAGCTCGGAGGAGATCGGCCGCAGCCAGGTCCAGCACATCGCCGAACAGCTCGACTACAAGGGCGAGATCGCCATTCTCTCGGCCACTCAGAACGCGACCAACCAGAACACCTGGATCGAGTTCATGAAGGACGAGCTGAAGAAGCCCAAGTACAAGAACATGAAGCTGGTCAAGACGGCCTACGGGGACGACGACGACCAGAAGTCCTTCCAGGAGACCCAGGGCCTGCTCAAGGCCTACCCGAACCTGAAGGGCATCATCTCGCCCACCACGGTCGGCATCGCGGCCGCCGCCCGCTACATCAGCGGCTCCTCGTACAAGGGCAAGGTCGTCATCAACGGCCTCGGCACGCCCAACCAGATGCGCAAGTACGTCAAGGACGGCACGGTCGAGCAGTTCTCCCTGTGGGACCCGAAGAAGCTCGGCTACCTCGGCTCCTACGCGGCGGCGGCGCTGGCGTCCGGGCAGATCACCGGCGCGGAGGGGGAGAAGTTCAAGGCCGGCAAGCTCGGTGAGTACACGATCGGCAAGGACGGCGAGGTCATCCTCGGCCCGCCCACCGTCTTCAACAAGGACAACATCGACGACTTCGACTTCTGAGACGGCCCGGCATGCAGCGCGTCTGCTTTCTGCTGAAGGTCCGCCAGGACCGGCTCGAGGAATACCGCGAGCGCCACGCGGCCGTCTGGCCCGAGATGCTCGACGCCCTCTCCGCCACCGGCTGGCACAACTACTCGCTCTTCCTGCGCGAGGACGGCCTGCTGGTCGGCTATCTGGAGACGGAGGACTTCGCGGCGGCCCAGGCGGCCATGGCGGAGACGGACGTCAATACCAGGTGGCAGGCGGAGATGGCGGAGTTCTTCGAGGCGCTGGACGGCGCGAAGCCGGATGAGGCGATGAAGCCGCTGACGGAGGTCTTCCACCTCGCGTAGCCGTGGGGCGGGGCGGGGAAACACCCCGCCCCGCCTCCCCAGCCAGATACCAGCCAGAGAGATGAGAGAGCCGCCATGTCCGAACGTCTCCCCGCCGTCGCCCGCAAACCGAAGATCGGGCTGGTCGCGGGCGGACTCGGGGCGTACTGGCCCCAGTTCCCCGATCTGCTGCCGCAGCTGCGCCGCTCCGCGGCCCGGGTGACCGACCGTATGCGGGAGTTCGACGCCGAGGTCGTCGACGTGGGCTTCATCTCCGACGCCCAGGAGGGCGCGGTGGCCGCCGAGAAGCTTCGCGCGGCGGACTGCGACCTGATCGTCGGCTTTCTCACCACCTATATGACCGCCACCATGCTGGTGCCCATCGCCCAGCGCAGCGGTGCCCCCGTGCTGCTGATCAACCTCCAGCCCACCGAGGCCATGGACCACGCCTCGTTCGACACCGGCGCCTGGCTCGCCTACTGCGGCGCGTGTCCGCTGCCCGAGATGGCGAACGCCTTCGAGCGGGTCGGTGTCCCCTTCCGCTCGGTGTCCGGATATCTGGAGGACCAGCGGGCCTGGGACCGTATCGGCCGCTGGATCCGGGCCGCCGGGGTGCGGTCCGTGCTGCGTCACGGCCGCCACGGGCTGATGGGACACCTCTACCCGGGGATGTACGACGTGTCCACCGACCTCACCATGGTCACCGGCAACCTCGGCGGCCATGTCGAGGTCCTGGAGTTCGACGATCTGCGGGTGCGGGTCCAGCAGGTCAAGGACGACGAGGTGGCGGCGAAGCTGGCCGAGACCCGTGAGGTGTTCGAGCTCGCCGACTCCGTCGTCGAGGAGGATCTGGCCTGGGCGGCGCGTGTGTCCGTGGGCCTGGACCGGCTGGTGGCCGACTTCGACCTGGACTCGCTCGCGTACTACCACCGGGGCCTGGACGGCGAGATCCACGAGAAGCTGGGCGCGGGCATGATCCTCGGCTCGTCGCTGCTCACCGCGCGCGGCGTCCCGGCGGCCGGCGAGTACGAGCTGCGCACCTCGCTGGCCATGCTGATCTGCGACCGTTTCGGCGCGGGCGGCTCCTTCACGGAGCTGCAGGCGCTCAACTTCCGGGACGCGGTGGTCGAGATGGGCCACGACGGGCCCGGCCACCTCGCCATCAGCGAGCGCCGGCCGCTGCTGCGCGGACTCGGTGTCTACCACGGCAAACGCGGCTGGGGGGTGTCGGTCGAGTTCGATGTGCGGCACGGCCCGGTCACCCTCGTCGGGCTCGGCCAGACCCGGGACGGCCGCTACAAGATCGTGGCCTCCGAGGGCGAGGTGGTCGGCGGCCCGCTGCTGAAGATCGGCAACACCACCTCCCGTGTCGACTTCGGCTGCGACCCGGGGGAGTGGACCGACGCCTGGAGCGCGAGCGGGGTCGCCCACCACTGGGCGCTCGCCACCGGCCGGCTGCTGCCCGAACTGCGCGCCCTCGCCGACCTCACCGGTCTGGAGCTTGTGGAAGTCGCGGCTTGATGGCACGGCCGGTGGGCATCAAGGAGGTGGCCCGCCAGGCCCGGGTCTCCGTCGGCACGGTCTCCAACGTCATCAACCGTCCGGAGTCGGTGTCGGAGGAGACCCGGGCCCGGGTGCTCGCCACCATCGAGCGGCTGGGGTATGTGCGCAGCGAGTCGGCGCGGCAGTTGCGGGCGGGGCGTAGCCGGATCATTTCGCTGCTGGTGCTGGACATGGCGAATCCGTTCTTCGTGGATGTGGCCAGTGGCGCGGAGCGGGCGGCGCGTGAAGCGGGGCTCGGGGTGATGGTGTGCAACAGCGCGCAGAGCCCCGACGAGGAGGCCGAGTATCTGGCGCTCTTTTCCGAGCAGCGGGTACGCGGCGTCCTGGTCACCCCCGCCGATATCAGCGGGCGCAACCTGGAGTCGTTCCGGCGCCACGGCATCCCGTTCGTCTTCGTCGACCGGGTGGTGCCCAGCGCGGAGGGCTGCTCGGTCTCGGTCGACGATGTCACCGGCGGCACACTGGCCGCCCGCCACCTGCTCGACCAGGGCCACCGCTCCATCGCGTATGTCAGCGGCCCCATGCAACTGGCCCAGTGCCACGACCGCCGCACCGGCGCGGTGCGGGCCCTGCGCGAGGCGGGCCTGGACGATGACGCGCTGCGCCATGTCGAGGTCGAGCGGCTGGATGTGGCGGCGGGGCGGGACGCGGGGGCGCGGCTGCTGGGGATGTCGCCGCGGCCGACGGCCGTCTTCTGCGCCAACGACCTTTTGGCGCTGGGGGTGTTGCAGGCGCTGTACGGGGCGGGGGTGTCGGTGCCGGGGGATGTGGCGCTGGTGGGCTACGACGACATCGAGTTCGCGGCGGCGGCCGCGGTGCCGCTGACGTCCGTACGGCAGCCGGCGTTCCGGATGGGGCGTACGGCGGCGGAGCTGCTGATCGAGGAGACGGGGGAGGCGGCCGGCGCCCACCGGCATCAGCGGATCGTGCTCCAGCCCGAGCTCGTGGTCCGCGGATCGAGCCTGGCGCGGCTGCGCTGAGCCCATTGACAGCCCTTCTGTGCCTGTTACATTCCGGACTGAGAGATCCGACCTATCCGCACCGCGCCGCCGTCCGTGGCTCACTGGATACGAGGGATCATGAGTCAAGGTGGTGTCCACCTGCGCCTACGTCGCGATGAGTCGCGGTCTGGACCTTCGGATACATCGGATCTACCGCTGCAAAGCGAACAAGACCGATATACGAAGGAGAGAGAAGGGTGAAGAGAATCGCCGCATTAGCGGTGTCCGCGCTCGCCATCGTCTTCGGAGTGGCCCAGGCGCCCACGCCGGCCGCCGCCGGCCGCGCCGCCGCCACCTTCGACGTCATGGACTACGGGGCGAAGGCCGACGGGTCGACGAACGACACCGGCGCGATCGAGAAGGCCATCAACGCGGCCAACGCCGCCGGTGGCGGGACCGTGGAGTTTCCGTCCGGGCAGTACAAGTCCAAGAACACGGTGCATCTCAAGAGCAATGTGACCCTCCAGCTGGACTCCGGCGCCACCATCCAGGGCTCCAGCGCGGACACCTACGACAAGCCCGAGTCCAACCCGAACGACGACTACCAGGACTACGGGCACAGCCACTTCCACAACGCGATGTTCTACGGCGACAAGCTCACCAACATCGGCTTCACCGGCTCCGGCACCATCGACGGCGCCGGAAACCTCATCACCGGCAACCCCGACTCCGGCGAGGCCGACAAGATCATCTCGCTGACCCGCTGCAAGGACCTGACCCTCAGCGGGATCACCCTGCGGCGCGGCGGCCACTTCGCGGCCCTCATCAACGGCTGTGACAACGTGACCTCCGACCACCTCACCATCGACACCGCGAGCGACCGCGACGGCTGGAACATCATCAGCACCACCAATGTCACCGTCACGGGCGCCAATATCGCCGCCAACGACGACGCGCTCGTCTTCAAGAGCGACTACGCCCTCGGCGCCAAGCTCTCCAACGGCCATGTGAAGGTGCGGGACAGCAAGTTGTCCGCGAAGTGCTGCAACGCCCTGATGTTCGGCTCCGAGACCTGCGGCGACTTCACCGACTACGACTTCCAGGGCATCACCATCAACGGCGCGGACAAGTCCGGTCTCGGCATGGTGTCCATGGACGGGTCCAACATCTCGGACGTCCACTACCGCGACATCACGATGACCGGGGTCCACTCGCCCATCATGATGAAGATCGGGACCAGAAAGCGCTGCGGCAACAACCCGGGCGTCGGCCACATCGGCAACGTCACCTTCGACGACATCACCGGGACCGGCAACAGCCCCTCCTTCAGCCCCACCCTGTGGGGAGAGTCGGGCTCGAACCGCATCAGCGACATCACCTTCAACAACGTCAACCTGACCGTCCCCGGTGGCAACGGCACCATGTCCACCGGCGTGCCCAGCAATGACGCCAAGGAGTACAACCCGAAGAGCATCGGCACCCGCCCGGCCTTCGGCTGGTACCTCCACAACGCGGACCGCATCACCTTCACCGACAGCTCGGTGCGGTTCGCCGACGACGACGGCCGCCCGGCGGTCATCGCCAACGCCGCCAGTGGCTTGAAGTTCAACCACTTCACGGCCGAGCGCGGCGACGACAGCCCCGCCGACGTCATGTTCCAGAGCGTCAACGGCTACTGCGTGAGCGACAGCGCCAACACCTCGGGCGGCGCGCTGCGGATCAACGCAAGCGGCTCCACGGAGACCTGCTCATAGGCGGAGGCCACTCGTAGGAGAGACCGCCCGTACGGGAGACCTGCGGCAGAGTGCGGGAGGAAGCCGCCCCGGACGGCCTAGCATGGGTCCCGCGGCCGCCACCGGCCGCGGGAAGGCGGGCGGTCGAAGGTCGTGGGACGCATGGTAGGGATCAAGGACGTCGCGCGGCAGGCCGGCGTCTCCGTCGGTACGGTCTCCAACGTGATCAACCGGCCGGAAATGGTCGCCGAGGCCACCCGCGACCGGGTGCACGCCGCGATCGAGCGGCTGGGGTATGTGCGCAGCGAGTCGGCGCGGCAGTTGCGGGCGGGGCGTAGCCGGATCATTTCGCTGCTGGTGCTGGACATGGCGAATCCGTTCTTTGTGGATGTGGCCAGTGGCGCGGAGCGGGCGGCGCGTGAGGCGGGGCTCGGGGTGATGGTGTGCAACAGCGCGCAGAGCCCCGACGAGGAGGCCGACTACCTCTCGCTGTTCGCCGAGCACCGGGTGCGCGGTGTGCTGGTGACCCCGGCCGACGCCACCGGGCGCAATCTGCTGGGCTTCCGGCGCCACGACATCCCGTACGTCTTCGTGGACCGTGAGATGCCGGAGGACGAGGGCTGCTCGGTGTCCGTGGACGACGTCGAGGGCGGCGCCCTCGCCGGCCGCCATCTGCTCGCCCAGGGACACCGCGCGCTGGTCTACGTCAGCGGCCCGATGCATCTGCCGCAGTGCCAGGACCGGCGCAAGGGCCTGCTCAGCGCGCTCGCCGAGGAGAAGATGTCGCCCGGCGACCTGGTCCATATCGAGGCCGAGCGGCTGGATGTGGCGGCGGGGCGGGACGCGGGGGCGCGGCTGCTGGGCATGTCGCCGCGGCCGACCGCCGTCTTCTGCGCCAACGACCTGCTGGCGCTGGGGGTGCTGCAGGCGCTCTTCGCGGCGGGGGTGTCGGTGCCGGGGGATGTGGCGCTGGTGGGCTACGACGACATCGAGTTCGCGGCGGCGGCCGCGGTGCCGCTGACGTCCGTACGGCAGCCCGCCTTCCGGATGGGGCGTACGGCGGCGGAGCTGCTGATCGAGGAGACCGGCGAGGACGCCGACGTACACCGGCACCGGCGCATCGTGCTCCAGCCCGAGCTCGTGGTCCGCGACTCGACCTTCGCGGTCGCCGGCCGCCCCGGGCGCGGGGCGTAGGGCAGCCCGGCGCTCAGAGCTGCCTAGAACGAGGCGGCCGACGCGACCGACGGGACCGATACAGCCGACGCGATGGCGCGCTCGGGGCCCGCGAGCAGTTCCCGGATCTCGTGTACGGCGGCCCGCCCGGCCCGGTTGGCGCCCACCGTGCTGGCCGACGGGCCGTAGCCGACCAGATGGACGCGGGGGTCGCGCAGCGACCGCGTCCCCTCGACGGCGATCCCGCCACCCGGCTCGCGCAGCTTCAGCGGGGCGAGGTGGTCGATGGCGGCGCGAAAGCCGGTGGCCCACAGGATCACGTCGGCGGCCACGGACCGTCCGTCCGCCCAGGCCACGCCGTCCGGGGTGATCCGCTCGAACATCGGCTGCCGGTCGAGCACGCCCTTCGCCCGGGCCCGCTGCATCGCCTCGGTCATCGGCAGCCCGGTCACGGACACCACACTGAGCGGCGGCAGCCCCTGCCGCACCCGCTCCTCCACCATCGCCACGGCCGCCCGCCCCTGCTCCTCGCCGAAGGGCCCGGAGCGGAAGACGGGCGGCCGCCGCGTCACCCAGGTGGTCTCCGCAGCCACCTCGGCGATCTCCAGCAGATGCTGTACGCCGGAGGCTCCGCCCCCGACGACGATCACCCGCTGCCCCGCGAAAGCCTCAGGCCCCGGGTACTGCGCGGTGTGCAGCTGTCGCCCCCGGAACGTGGCCTGCCCGGGGTAGCGAGGCCAGAAGGGGCGGTCCCAGGTGCCGGTCGCGTTGATCAGCGCGCGTGTGGACCACACCCCGGCCGAGCTCTCCACCCGCAGCCGCCCGCCGTCCCCCTCGCGCACCGCCGTGACGTCGACCGGGCGGACGACCCGCAGATCGAAGGCGGACTCATAGCGCGTGAAGTACTCCGTGATGACCTCGGACGACGGCCGGCCGTCATCCGCGCCGGTCAGCCGCATGCCCGGCAGGTCGTACATCCCGTGCACCTTGCCGTACGTCAGCGACGGCCAGCGGAACTGCCATGCGCCACCGGGGCCGGGGGAGTGGTCGAGGGCCACAAAGCCGGTCCCCGGCTCGTACCCGGCCCGACGCAGGTGATAGGCGCTGGACAGCCCGGCCTGCCCGGCCCCGATCACCACGACGTCGACCTCGCGCACCGCACGCACCGCAGCTATGTCGTTCACGTTTCCACTAACTACGGCATGCGGCCGGATCTTCCCGACGGACCGCTTTCGTCGCCGACGTGGCGGGGACGGTAGGGTCCGACCTCTTGGGTGGGGCATACGGGGAGGGTGTTCGATGGTTGCGCGGGTGTCGAGTCGTACGCGGCGGTGGGCCGCCGCCCTTCTGAGCGCGGCGGCGGTGACGGGCTGCGGCTCCGGCGCGGACGGGCCCGCGTCGCCCGGTGCGAAGGGGGTGCCGGAGGTCAAGGAGGAAAAGGACCTGCCGGACCTCCCGCTCGACCGCTACCGGCTCGACACCGAGGAAAGCAAGCGGTTCGGCAAGGCGCAGCGCCTTCTGGCCCAGAGGTGCATGATCCGCCTCGGGTTCACCGACTTCCCCGCCGATCCCAAGCCTCCGGCCTCTTCCGCTTCCACCACGGCAAAGGGCTTGATCATCACCGCCCTGCCGACATCGCTGGGCGCATTCGACCTCGACCACGCCAAGCGGTGGGGCTACGGCTGGGAGCCGAGGCTCCGTAAGGCCCTGGAGCCGACCGGACGGGCGATGACCCAAGCGGAGTTCGCGGCCCTGTACGGCATGTCCAGCAACGGAGCCACCCCGAAAGGGAGCAAGTCCTCCGAGCGGGGGTGCTCGGGGCGGGCGAACAATCAACTGCTCAAGGGCGTCGCGGACTCCAGGCGCATGTGGACCTTTCCCGCCACACACGATGCCGATCTGCAGAAGGCGGTGAAGAAGGACCGGCAGGTGCGCCGGGCCTTCGCCACCTGGTCGAAGTGTGTTGTGGACAAGGGCGGCAAGCGGTTCGCGGATCCGATGGCCGCGTACAGCGACAAGGGGTGGCGGCGAGGCGAGGACGGCAACACCCCCCAAACCCGGCGGGAAGTGGCCACGGCCGTCGCCGACGTCGAGTGCAAGCGGGAGCACAACACCCTCGGCGTGTGGTGGGCCGCCCTTGCCAAGCGTCAGCGCGCGGACATCCAGCGGCACGAGGACACGTACGCGGCGGTCCGCAGCGATGTGGAGGTGTTGCGGGGCAACATACGGAAGGCGTTGGGCTGAGCGTCGCGCGGCTCCGTCGTCCACCTCCCTCGTCCGGGGGAGAACCGAGATGGGTCACGTCGGCGATGTGCGGCAACACCCGTCGCAATGATGATCGTCGGCATGAGAAAACCCCTCGCTTTCATCGCCGCACCGCTCCTGGTCATCGTCTACGGGCTCATCCGCATCCTGGACGGTCTGGACGGCGAGCGCGGCCCCGGTCTCGCCTGGATGACCGGTCACCTGGCCTTCCTCGCCGCGTTGCTGCTGTTCGTCCCGGTGTTCCTGGACCTGCGACGGCTGGCAGGCGGCGGCAGGTTCGCTACGTGGACGGTCGCCGCGGCCCTCGCCGGCACCGCCTGCAGCGTGGTCCAGATCGCCGTCGACATCGTCATCGGGGCATTGGCCACCGACCACGACGACATGCGGGCGATGTTCTCCGACGTCATCAAGGTCCCCGGGATGGACATGGTCGTCTACACGGTCGGACCAGTGCTGTTCTTCCTCGGCCTGGTTGTCGTGTGCTGTCAGCTCGCGGTGGCCCGTGCCGTTCCGGCATGGCAGGCGGCGCCCGTCGTGACGGGAGCGCTGGTATTGCCGGCCGGGCTCGATCTGCTGCCGGTCGCGGGCGTGTTGCTGTTCGCCGGCCTGGCGCCGTTCGCCCGCCGCGTCGCCCGTGGCGCCACGGCGCATGCCTGAGGTCCCGCCGAACGCCTCCCGTGGGAGAATGCACCCTCGTGTCCGCGCTGCCTGTCTTCCCACCGCTTCGCCGTCTGGTGGATTCGTCGTGGTCGGACGCGGGGCTCGCCATCGTCGTCGCCGCCGCCCAGCTCTCACCTCTGCTGTTCCGGCACAGCGACAGTGGGCGCCCCTGGCACTGGTGGGGCTATGTCGCGGTGGCCGGGGCGTCACTCCCGCTGGCGGCGCGGCGGCGCGCTCCGGTAGCGGTCCTGCTGGTCTGCGCGGCCTTCTCCGTCCTCTACGACTTGACCGACCCGGTCGCTCCACAGCCGCTGTGGTACGCGGTCCTCATCGCGTTGTACGGGGTGGCGTCCGTCTGCCCGTCCCGGGTTCGGATACCCGTGTTCCTGGGAATGTGTGCGGGCGGCCTCGCCACAGTCGGCTCGCTGGACACCGCGACCCGCGGCGTCGTGCTGTACGTCGCCGCCTATGCGCTCGGCCGGGCCTCGGCCGGGTCCCGTGCCCAGGCAGCCGTTCTCGCCGAACGCGCTGTCCGCCTCGAAAGCGAACGCCGGGCGGCCGAGGAACGCGCCGCCGAGCGCGAACGCGCACGCATCGCCCGGGACATGCATGACGTACTGGCCCACTCGATCAGCCTCATGGTCGTCCAGGCCGAGGCGGGCCCGGTCGCGCTGGACACGGCCCCCGCCCGCGCCGCGGCCGCGTTCGGCGCGATCGCCGGCACCGGTCGCGAGGCCTTGGACCAGTTGCGCCGGATGCTCGCCGTGCTCAGGGACGAGGAGGGCACGCGAGCTCCGCAGCCGACGGTTCACGACCTGCCCGAGCTCACCCGGAAGGTCGCCCGAGCCGGCGTGGAGGTGCGCTGCACCACCGAAGGCGAGTCACGTCCACTGCCCGCCGACTGTGGTGTCGCGGCCTACCGGATCGTGCAGGAGGCCCTGACCAACGTCGTCAAGCACGCCAGAGCGGACCGCGCCGAGGTACGGCTCCGCTGGCGTGAAAACGACCTGGAGATCCTCGTCGCCGACAACGGCCGTGGCGCGGGAGCGAACCTGCCGTCCGGCGGGAACGGCCTGATCGGCATCCGCGAGCGGGCCGCCGCCTGCGGCGGGACCGCGACGGCGGGCCCTCGGGCGGACCGACTCCCGGGATTCGAAGTGAGAGCGCGGCTGCCCGTGGCCGCCCCGGAAATCGGAGTGGCGTCATGACGATCCGTGTCGTGGTGGCCGACGATCAGGAACTGGTCCGCGCCGGCTTCGCCATGATCCTGGCCGCGCAGCCCGGCATCGAGGTCGTCGCGGAGAGCGGCGACGGGTTCGAGGCGGTGGGCGCCGCCCGCGCGCACCGCCCCGATGTCGTCCTGCTCGACATCCGGATGCCGGGGATGGACGGTATCGAGGCAGCCCGGATCATCTGCGCCGAGACGGCCTGCCGGGTGATCATGCTGACCACTTTCGGGCAGGACGGCTACCTCTTCGACGCCCTGCGCGCGGGCGCGAGCGGCTTTCTGCTCAAGGACGTGCGGCGGGACGACCTCGTGCACGCCGTCCGAATGGTCGCGGCCGGCGACTCGCTGCTCGCCCCCTCCGTCACCCGCACCCTGATCGCCGCCTTCACCTCCGGCGCGGTGGTGCCACCACCGCGGACCGAACGACTGGACGTGCTCACTGCCCGCGAGCGGGAGACACTGCGGCTGCTCGGTTGCGGCCTGTCCAACGCGGAGATCGCGGCGGCCCTGGTGGTGAGCGAGCACACCGTGAAGACGCATGTCAGCAACATCCTCACCAAGCTCGGACTCCGCGACCGCGTCCAAGCCGTGATCGCCGCCTACGAGACCGGGATCGTGATCCCGGGCCGTTTCACCGACTGAGCCGTGGCGGCGGGCCCGTACCCGGGCCGCAACGTCAGCCGACGGCCCCCGGCTCGCTCGTCGCGCCGTCCTCGGGGGTGTCCGTGGTGGTGGGGCTGGGCGAGGCGGATGCTGAGGGGGTCGCCTTCGGCGGCTCCCAGGACGATGCCGAAGACGAGGCCGAGGAGGTACCGGACGGCCCGGAGGTGTGGCGAGACGTGGTCGTGGTGGCCGTGGCCGTGGCTTTGGCCGAGGAGGAGGCTCGCCCGCTCGCCGTGGCCGTGGGCTTCTCGACGGAGGGCGACGGCCGGGCGGTGGGCGCGGTGACGGCGGCGCCGTTCGTGGCGGTCGAAGGGCCGAGGGACGGGGTGGCTGATCCCGAATTCCCCTTGTGGGAACGGCCCTTATTGGACTGCTCGCTTTCCTTGGAAGTCGCCGAGCTCCCCGGGATCAGCGTTTCGGGGGCGAAGGGAGTGCCGCCCATGATGGCCACCGCGAGCACCGTGGCGTATCCGACGGAGGCGATTCCCGCGACCACGCCGACCCGCCGGAACAGACGGGCCCTGCGACCCGAGGAATCGACGAATACGGGCCCCTCGGAGCCGGCGCTACGGACACGGCGACGGGCACGCCGAGCGGGGTCGGCGTGCCCCTCCGCCACGGGCTGCGACTTCATGACGGCACGTTAACAGAATTCTTCCCGGATAAATCTATGGACTTTCTTTGACGGGTGAATTCCGAATTCTCATTTTGTCGGCTCGGTCTTTTCCGTAGCCGTTCCGTAACTGCGCGGTGCCGTGCTGGAGGGCGGCTGACCGGCGTTGAATCGGGTGTCGACGTAATCGGCGAAGGCGAAGCGGCGCGGGATCAGCTTCAGCTTGGCGAAGGTGTCCGCGATCTTCTGTTCCGAGGCGATGGCGTCCTTGTCGACGGCCACGTACACGCGGGTGCCGTTGGTCCGCTTCACCGAGTCCAGCGCCACCTCGTACGGCAGCCCGGTCTCCTTCGCCCAGATCTTGGCCCATGCCTCCGGGTGCTTGTAGACCCAGTCCTGGGCGCGGCGCAGCCGCTTGAGGTAGTCGCCGATCGCCTTGGCCTTCTTCTTGTCGTCGAGCGAGGAGGGGTTGGCGACCTGGAAGTTGAGGCCGTTGACCACGCCCTGGCCGGTGGTGAGAATGCGGGCCTCCGCCGACCGGAGCGCCTGTGAGGTGTACGGGTCCCAGATGGCCCAGGCGTCCACCCTGTCGCGGGTGAAGGCCGCGAGCGCGTCGGCGGGCTGGAGGAAGGTGACCTTGACGTCCTTGATCGACAGACCGGCCTTCGCGAGCGAGGCGACGAGCTGGTAGTGCGCCGAACTGCCCTGTGCGACGGCCACCGACTTGCCCTTGAGGTCGGCGACCTTCTTCAGCGGCGAGCCCTTCTTCACCAGGATCGTCTCGCCGTCGGCGGTGCCGTGTTTGGCGGCCACCACCTTGATGTTGGAGTTGGCGGCCGCGGCGAAGACCGGCGGAGTGTTGCCCACCCCGCCGATGTCCACCGCCTTGGCGCTCACCGCCTCCAGGATCGGCGGCCCGGAGGTGAAGGTCGACCACCGGATCTTGTACGGCAGGTCGTCCAGCTCGCCGGCGGCGCGCAGCACCGCCTCGTCGTTGCCCTTCTGGTCGCCGACCCGCAAGGTGAGATCGCCCTTGCCGTCGGTGTTCGAGCCCGCACCGCCCGAGTCGTCGGCGGACGAGGTGGCGGTGCAGGCGGCCAGCAGGAGGGCGAAGGGGAGGAGCAGGGCCGGGGCGATACGCCGTCTCATATCGGCAGATCCGTTCGTGAGGGTGGTTCGGATGGCGCGGGGGGTGTCGATGTGGTGCGTCGGCGATGCCGGGGGTGTCATGCGGCCTTACGGGGCGATGGCGCGGCCGATGTGCCGGGCGACGCCGTGGGAGCCGCCGTGGTACCCGCCGTGGCGGGCGACGCCGTGGTAGCCGCTGTGGGAGTCGCCGTGGGAGCCGCCACGCCCAGCCGGTCCAGGAGTTCGGTGCGCAGCTCCGCGAAGCGCGGATCGGAGATGTCGCGCGGCCGGTCCAGGCCGATCTCCCGCTCGTACGCGATCACGCCGTGGTCCATGACCAGCACCCGGTCGGCGAGCAGCAGCGCCTCTTCGACGTCGTGCGTCACCAGCAGCACCGCGCAGCCGCGCTGCTGCCACAGCTCGGCGACCAACTGCTGCGCCTTGATGCGGGTGAGCGCGTCCAGCGCGCCGAACGGCTCGTCGAGCAGCAGCAGATCGGGCGCGCGCACCAGCGCGCGGGCGAGCGAGGCGCGCTGGGCCTCGCCGCCGGACAGCGTCTTGGGCCAGGCGGTCGACCGGTGGCCGAGGCCGACCTCAACCAGCGCCCGCTCGGCGACCGCCCGCCCGGGGCGGCCGGGCAGCCCCAGCAGCACATTGCGCCAGACCCGCTTCCACGGCATCAGCCGCGGCGCCTGGAACGCCACCGCCTTGGCGCGCGGCACCAGCACCTCGCCCTCGATCTCCCGGTCGAGCCCGGCGAGAATGCGCAGCAGGGTGGACTTGCCGCAGCCGCTGTGGCCCAGCAGGGCGACGAACTCGCCGGGGCGTACGGTCAGTTCCAGCCGGTCGATCACGGCGCGGCCGTCGAAGGTCCGGGTCAGCCCATGCACCCGTACGGCGGCGGGGTCGGCGTGGGCGTCGGCGGTCGGATTCTGTTCGACCGGGCCTATTTGCCCGTGAAGCTCGGTCGCCATTGCAGCAGCAGCCTCTCAAGAGTACGGACGATGAAATCGGCGAGCAGACCGAGCGCGGCGTAGACGATCAGGCAGACCACGATCACATCGGTCTGGAAGAACTCCCGGGCCCGGTTGAGCAGAAAGCCGATTCCGTCGTCGGCGTTGATCGTCTCGCCGAAGACCAGCGCCAGCCAGGCGGTGGCGAGCGAGTACCGCAGCCCGGTCATCGCCCCCGGCAGGGCCCCGGGCAGCACCACATGGCGGACCAGCCCCCAGCGGCCGAGCCCGAGTGAGGTTCCGGCCTCGATCAGCTGGGCGTCGACCCCGCGGATGCCCGCGTAGACGTTCAGGTACAGATGGAAGGTCACACCGAGCGCGATGAGGGCGATCTTCGGCGCCTCGCCGATGCCCAGCCAGATGATGAACAGGGGGATCATCCCGACCCAGGGAATGGTGCGCAGCATCTGCACCGTCGCGTCGACCAGGTCCTCGCCCAGCCGGGACAGCCCCGAGACGAGGGCGAGCGACACCCCGGCCACCGCGCCGATCAGCAGCCCGACCAGCACCCGCTGCACCGACACCAGCATGGCGTGCGGCAGGGTGCCGTCCCCGATCAGGTCGGAAGCGGTACGGGCGATGGTGCCGGGGGAGGCGAGGGTGTCGGGGGACAGCACACGGGTGGCGCTGCACACCTGCCAGGCGATGAGCAGGACGAGGGGACCGGTCGTACGGCGCAGCCACCGGGGCACGGTGCGGCGGCGCGCGGACAGCGGAACGACCGGTTCGAGAACCGGGGACATGAAGGCTCCACAAACGGGGTGGGCGAAGCGGGAAAGGTGAGGGAACGCGCTGAGAACGCGCGGGAGGAAAAGCTCAGCGAGCGGTAAGAAGCGTCGGCGCAGGCGTCCTTACGCGCGACGTCGTGACAGGATCAGCAGCCGCCGGGACACGCGGCGGAGGCCACCCGCAGCAGGTCGATATGACCGCGCGTGGTGAGCAAAGCTGACGTAGACATGCCCTTGAACGTAGCGAGGGCGTCCGGATCCGGTCAATGGCGTCTTGCCACTCGGACCTTTGTTGCGGCGGTTTTACGGGCGGACGTACGAGGATGGGGCCATGACCCAGACCTTCCGCACCCACATCCTTCGGATCACCACGGGCTCCACCGAGCGGGTCGCCGATCTCACGGCCGAGTGTGAGGCGTATCTGAGGGAGGTGAGCCAGGGCCGGGACGGGCTGCTCAATGTCTTCGTCCCCCATGCCACCGCCGGTATCGCGATCCTGGAGACGGGCGCGGGCAGCGACACCGACCTGCTCGCCGCGCTGCGCGTTCTGCTGCCCGCCGACGACCGCTGGCACCACCGCCACGGCAGCCCCGGCCACGGCCGCGACCATGTGCTCCCCGCGATCGTCCCCCCGCACGCCACGCTCCCGGTCATCGGCGGCCGGATGGCGCTCGGCACCTGGCAGTCCGTATGCCTCGTCGACACCAACAAGGACAACCCCGACCGCCAGGTGCGGCTCAGCTTCCTGGGCTGAGTGAGATCGTCCGGGGTGTGCCCGCCGAATCTCCGCGCCGTGGGGGCTCGGAACGGAGCAGTTTTGCGACGGCTTTCGATGCCGGCGACGCCGTCCCAGCCCACCTGACCTGCTCATCGACTGGTGCCGCGTCAATGACGGATGCATGCTCTCGACCAGTGGTCCCCGGCCAGTGAGGTGGTGGATTCGAAGGCGGACCAGTCGCAGGGGTGACGCGTGCGACACACAGGGGCCCGGCGGTGACAGGCCGCCTGGCCAGGGCGGCGGAGAGCGGCTGGCGGACCTGGTGCGCCAGTGTCTCCCGGCCGTGTCGCCTCAGCGGCGGTTGCGCTGCCGACGGGCGCGGCGCGGTGTGGCGTCCGCGGCGCGGCCGCCCCTGGTGGCGGTGTAAATCACGCTGATGAGCACTCCGCCGACGATGACCACGGCGATTCCGGCGGTGGTGCTGACCTCCCCGTCCGGTGGTCGTGAACCTCGAGGCGCATGCCGACATCGTGGAGAGGCCGTCCGCTGCCGTGCCAGACCGAGAGCGCGTATGCGCTGAAAGGGTACCGCGTTCTCGACTCGGGCACCTCGATCCGGACATGTACCAGATTTTCGCTGGAAACCGCCGCGGGAGCTCCGCCCGGCACGTCGCCGTAACGCCTCAGCAGGTCGAACAGCGCTTCCGGCAGGGCGAGGTCGTGTTGCTCCGCCTTCCCGTGGATCCCTGCCCGGAACACGGCTGCCGCCGCCAGGTCCAAGTCGGTGACCATGCCGAGATCGGCGCGGTCCGGTAGTGGGCGCCCTTGAGGCATGAGCGCTTCGTACAGGAAGTCCACGGCTGCCCGGGCGTAGTGGGCGGCACGGCCCTCATCGCCCACCATGCGCCGGAGAATTGCCTGGTAGTGGACTTCTTCGTGGATCACGGGGCGCCCGACGTATCCGTACAGCAGGTCGCGGTTGAAGCTGGCGGGCTCCCGCCAGGCACGGGTGTAGTCGGCCATCAGGAAGGAGATCAAGGGGTCGTCCCCACCCCCCTCGCGCAGGAACGGGCCGAGCAGTTCCACCAGGTCCACCGTGCGCACGCCGGAGATCTCGGCGAGGACTCTCAAGGTCGAGCGGAGCAGGCACTTGTGGAAGAGCGTCAGCGGGATCCGGAAGGCCATCCCACTCAGCCAGTCTTCGAACGTCATCCGGGAGTGCTCGATCACGACATCGGCCATCAGGTCCGTGTTCCCGGGGTCGCAGGGCATGTACCCGGTGCGCAGACCGTGATCGTCTCGGAAGCGGTCGTGCGTGTAGTCGGTGTTGTTGAGCAGCAGCAGAGGGTAGATGACGGGTGAGCCCCCGGAGGCGATCGCCTCCTCGATCCCGGTCAGGTGGGTGGCGCGGGATTCGCCGGGCAGGCCCCAGATGAGGTCGGTGTAGGTGGGGATGTTCTGGGCCCGGAACTGGATCTGCATACGACGGTAGTTGTCGACCCGGATGTTGCGGCGGTTGGCGATCTGCAGCACCCTGGCGTCGAAGGATTGTGCCGAGAGAGTGATGGCCCCGGTCAGCCCGGCCCGGTACAGGATCCCCGCGATCTCCACCACACGGCCGTTGGTGTTCTTCGCCCAGTTCGTCATCACCAGCAGCCGCTTGTTGTGGCGCCGGCACAGTTCCACGATGTGGCGTGCGATGTCCACGTCGCGCGCGACGATCCCGAAGTTGGCGTCGGCTATGAACAGTTGGGTGCCGTTGGCGGCGATCCGGACGATGCGCTCCAGTTCCTTCTGGATGCGGTCCATGGGGAACTGGCGGACCTTGGAGTTGGTGGCCCCGCCCCAGTAGCAGAAGGCGCAGGAGTAGGGGCAGCCCCGGTTGGTTTCGTACACCAGCATGCGGGACTGCGCGATGTCCTCGTCGGTCCAGGTGTTCCCGAGCAGCGGCGAGGGCAACTCGCCAAGGTCTGCGATCCGGGGGGCTTCGGGGGTGGTGACCACCTCGCCATCGGCGGAGAGGTAGCTGATGCCGGGCAGGGCCGCCAACTCGCCGTCGGCGTTGATCGGCTCCTCATGGCGCAGGAATACGCGCAGCAGGTCGCGGAAGCGTAACTCTCCTTCGCCGTGGACGAGGACGTCGACCCAGGGCGCTTCGGTGAACACCACCTGCTGGTGCGTCACATCGTTTCCGCCGATCACGATGCGGCAGCGGGGCCAGCGCTCCTTGACCCGCCGGGCCAGTTCAAGCGTGCTGGGCCGGTTCCAGAAGTAGACGGTGAAGGCGACCGCCAGCGGATTCTCCAGCGCGCCCAGCACCTTGGCGCAGGCGGCCTCGAAGGCGTCCCCGCCCTGCATGTACACGTGTTTGGTGAAGGAACAGGCTTCAGCGAGGTCCGGGGCCGCCTCGGCGGCGGCCTGCAGGTAGCCCAGCACGGTGCTGTAGCGGACGCCGGGCATCACGGTCATCTCGACCAGGTGCACTTGGCGCCGTCCAGTCGCGGCAGAGGACGGGCTGAGCCCTGCCGGCGGGTTCAGGCGGTCCACCATCGGATCAGGTGCAGCAGCAGCACGGTGAGCAGCAGCAGCAGTAGGTGGTGTCGCTGGCTGATACGCCCTTCAGGTCGGCCTCGGACAGCTCACGGTCCTCGAGCTGGGGTGAGTTGGGTACCCTCAGCTCGTAGACACCGGTCGTCTTGCCGGCTTCCCAGAGGGCAACCTGGGCCTCCAGGTCGGGATCGCCCTCCATGTTCCGGATGATTTTCACGGTTGCGTCCGTCGGCAGTTCCAGGCCCTGCTCGGCCAGTGCGGCGCGCGGTTCCGTCTCCAGTCGTGTCGCGTAGTCATTGTCCGACCAGGCATTCGTCAGCACCTTGGTGTAAGAGCTGACGAATGCCGACCTCTCTCTGGGCTCCATGGGTCCTCCTTATTGCTTGTCGATTCTGTCAAGTCGGCTTCGGGTGGACGTGGAAATCATTCAGAGTCGCCCGCCTGTAAGTCAACTGCCATCTTTTTAATTGTGGTCCGGAACTTTTTGGAGCCTCACCCGTATCCACAGAACCTGCCTCCCCATGCCGTTATTGCAGCTCAGGGCGGTCGGAGGCGAGTGGCCCGCAAGGATAGCGGGAGGACCCCCTATAGATAAGAAGGCCATCCGGCAGGTGCAGTCGAGGAGTGCCGAAAGAATACTGACGGGCGTTCTGAATTCCTTGCTTTACCTATCCCGGCGGGTAATAGAGTGTCGGACCACATCGAGATGGTTTTGGAGGGTGCAGTGGATCTGCCTCGCTTTAAGGCACACCTTGTCCCGCAGGTCGTCAGCCCGGATCGGGTCTTCCTGGTGTCGGAGGAAGGCCACTATCTGGTCCAAGGAAAGGCGGTTGCCGAGGTGGCGCCCTTCCTGGACGGGACCCACGCGATCGCCGAGATAGCCCAGAAGCTTTCCGACCGGTTTACCCTGGGTGAAGTCGTCTTCGCCATCAGCAAGTTCCAGCGCTTCAACCACCTCGCCGAGGGTCCTGTCGGGACCGACCGTGCCTCGGTGGCCTTCTGGGAGGCCCAGGGCGTGGACGCCGCCGAGGCCACCCGGCGGCTGGACGAGGCCCAGGTGGAGATCACCTCGGTGGGTGCGGTGGACGAAGCGGAGGTGGTGGCCGCGCTGCGGACGACCGGCATCGAGGTGCGGCCGGTCACCGCCGCCGCAGCCGGTGCCTCCGCTCCGACCCTGGCCATCGTGCTCGCCGACGACTACTGCAACCCCGAACTCGCCGCTGTCGACGCCCGCCTGCGCGGTGCCGGCATACCCTGGCTGCTGGCCAAGCCCCACGGCGCCGATGTCTGGACCGGCCCCTACCTGGTGCCGGACGTCACTGGATGCTGGCAGTGCCTGGCCCAACGGCTGGAAGGCAATCGGCAGGTGGAGGCGTACCTCCAGCGCAAGCGGGGCGACGAAGCTCCGCTCCTCACCTCTCTGGCGACGTCTCCCTGGTCGGGGGGACTCTCGGCCCAGATGGTCGTCGGTGCCGTGGCCGGCATCATCGGGGCAGAGGCGTCCGACTACCGGGGAGTCCTGGTCTCGGTGCATGTCCCGACCATGCGGACCGAACGCCACGAGCTGATCCGGCGGCCGCAGTGTCCCGGCTGTGGAGACCCCTCGGTCCTGCATGTCGCCCCGCGGATCGAACTGACCGAGCAGGCCGTGCGGTTCAGCGCGGACGGCGGGCACCGGACGATGCGCCCCGACGACACCTACAAGCGGCTGCAGAAGCACGTCAGCCGACTGACCGGCGCCGTCAGCTCCCTGCGGCTGCTCAATGACGTCGACAACGGCGTCACCTACAGCTACTCGGCCGGCCACAACTTCGCGATGCCCGGCGACAATCTCGCCATGCTGCGCCGCAACCTGCGCGGTCAGAGCGGTGGCAAGGGCCGCACCGACATCCAGGCCCGCGTCAGCGGAATGTGCGAGGCCATCGAACGGTACTCGGGAGTGTGGCGAAACGACCGCCCCACCCGCCGGGCCAGCTTCGACGCGCTCGGTTCCGACCTGGCGGTTCACGCCAACGAGTTGCTGCTGTACTCCGAGGCTCAGTACGCCGGCCGGGAGGAATGGAACCACAACGGCGCGGGTCGGCTGCACATCGTGCCGGAACCGTTCGACACCGGCCGCGAGATCGACTGGACGGCGGCGTGGTCGCTGACGCACGACCGGGAGCGGCTGGTGCCGGCAGGATACGCCTGGTTCGGCCACCCCGACCTGGCGGACCACTTCTACTGTTTCAGCGACGGCAACGGCAACGCCGCCGGGAACACCCTCGAAGAGGCGATCCTGCAGGCGTTCTATGAACTCTGCGAGCGCGACGCAGTCGGCCTGTGGTGGTACAACCGCGCGCTGCGGCCCGGCTTCGATCTCGACAGCCTGCACGAGCCGTACATCGACACCCTTCGCGACTTCTACGCCGGCATGAACCGCAGCCTGGCGGTGGTGGACCTCACCACCGACCTGGGCATCCCCACCTTCGCCGCGGTCTCGCACCGGGTCGACCACCCGGTGGAGGACGTGTTGCTGGGGTTTGGGGCGCACCTGGACGTGCGGATCGCCGTCCTGCGGGCCCTGACCGAGGTCAACCAGTTCCTGCCGGCGGTGATCAACCGCAAAGCGGACGGGTCCACCGACTACTGGGAGGACGACCCGGACACGCTCGAGTGGCTGCAGCAGGTGACGGTTGCCCAGGACCCCTGGGTCGTTCCGTCCACGAACCTCCCCACCACCTCGGCCGACAGCTACTCCGGCCTGTTCTCCGGTGACCTGGCCAAGGACATCCGTAACGGTGTCGAGCGGGTGGGCAAGGCCGGCCTCGAAGTGATCGTCCTCGACCAGAGCCTGCCCGACCTGGAGCTGAAGGTCGCCAAGGTCATGGTCCCGGGCATGCGCCACTTCTGGCGCCGGCTGGGTCCGGGCCGACTCTACGCCGTACCAGTGGAACTGGGTTGGCTGTCTGCGGCAACCGCCGAGGACCGGATGAACCCGCGAAGCGTCTTCTTCTGATCCGTCCCCACCCGCTCGCCCCCGAGTGGACACCCCGCCCGCGCAGCGGCCTGGACATCACGCTCCTGCCCCGTGACAGGGCTTTCCTCAACGCATCTCCCTGGAGGTGACATGACTGGTCCCGATCCTTACGGCGCCATCAGCAACCCCCCACCCGCTCGCGGTCCGGCGCGTGTCGGTGAACTCCTGCGGCTTCACCCGGGCGCTCGGATCGTCCCCGTCGCCAGCGGCGCGACCCAGATCTTCATCGGGCAGCGCGGTACCTCGCTGGGTGCTCTGACACCCGGACTGACGGCGGCCATGGAACTGCTCGCCGCCAGACGGGTCGGCAGTGACGAGCTGCTGGACGTCGTCCAGAGCCACGAGGGCGAGCTCGGCATGCTCAAGATGCCCAAGCTGCTGCAGAGGCTGAGGGCTGGCGGCTGGCTCTCCACCACCCTGGCGGTCGCGGGGTCGGCTGTGCTGACTTTCCGTCCGCTCGGCCCCGTCGTTCCGCCCGTTCTCAGGCATGACGGCGACCCGGCCGAGCTGCGGATGTCCCGCTTCGCCGTGCTGCGGGCCGATGGCACGGGCATGGTGCTGGAGTCGCCGCTGGCGCACGTCGCTGCCGAACTGCACGATCCGGCGCTCGTCGGTCTGCTGGGCTCGCTGCCCACACAGCGGGGTCCGGGGCCGGCTCCCCGCGACCCCGCGGGTGCGCGGACCCACCCGGTTGACTGGCCTGAAGCGGTCCCCGCGCTGCTGAGCGCCCTGGCCCGGCACGGCTTTCTGGTTCCGCGGAGCGGCGCCGCCGAGGAAGGCTTCCGCTTCGCGCAGTGGTCGCCGCACGAGCTGTGGTTCCACAGCCGTACTCGCGTCGGACGCCACGACCTGCCGTACGGCGGCACGTACTGGGCCAAGGGCTTCGCCGAGCCGCTGCCCTCGGTCCGGCCGCCTTTCGACGGTCGCTCGGTGGAGTTGCCCCGGGCGGACCTGCAGGCGCTGCGCGCGAGCGACCGCACCCTCACCGAGGTGCTGGAGGACCGACAGTCGCTACGGCTGCACGACAGCTCGGCGCCGCTCACGGCCGGGCAACTGGGCGAGTTCCTGTACCGGAGTGCACGAAACCGGGGCACGTATGACGACGGATCGCAGGAACTGGGCGACCGGCCCTACCCGTCCGGCGGCCGGGCATATGAACTTGAGGTCTATCCGCTGATCCACCAGGTGGACGGTGTGGAACCGGGCCTGTACCACTACGACCCCGAGAAACACCGGCTGGAACTGGTCGCCGAGCCGGGGCCGGCACTGACCCGCCTTGCCGACATGTCCCGCGCGACCGCGCAGATGTCCTCACCGCCGCAGGTGACGCTGCTGATTACGGCGCGCTTCGGGAGGGTGATGTGGAAGTACTCCTCGATGGGTTACGCCCTGGTGCTCAAACACGTGGGGGTCCTCTACCAGGTGATGTACAGCGTCGCCACCGCAATGGGGCTCGCGGGCTGCGGGCTCGGCGGCGGCGACTCCGACGCCTTCGCCGTCGCCTCCGGGGTGTCCTGGGAGAGTGAGTCGACCGTCGGCGAGTTCCTGCTCGGCAGCCGTGGAAAGGAGGGCAGCGATGTAGTTCCGGCCTAAGGCACTGGAGAACCTGCGCCAACCCGACGAACTGGACAGCCCCGTGCGCCTGGCCCAGCCGAGCCGCCAAGACCGTCCGGGCTCCCTTCTCCGGCCGGGCGATCGCCTTGCTGGTCGGCAGCGGGCAGTACGTCGCCGTTGGGAACCGACGCGGCGGACGTCGGCGCGAGGGTCGCTGCAGAAAGCGGATGCGACCCGCGGCGCCTTGGGCGCCGGCCCACGGCCCCAAGTCGTCTGCCGGCGCCCGGTACCGCGAGCCACAACAGGTCGTGCCCAGGCGCACGATCCCCGACCTGCTGTTCCGAAGGAGACTTGTCATGCCCCGCCGCTCCATGTCCGACGCCATCCCGACGGCCGGCTCCGACGACCGCCCCCCAGGGCCGGCGGAGGACCTGGAACTGGTCGGCATACGCGCGGATCCGCTCACCTTTCTGCAGGACCTGGTCACCGAGTATGGCGACCTCTGCAGCCATCAGACCCGCGGCCAGGTTGTGTGGTTCGCCAATTCGCCCGAGTTCGCCCGGCACATCCTGAAGGACAACTACACCAACTACACCAAGGCCGGGACGCCGGACGACTTCATGCTGACTCCTCTGCTCGGAAAAGGGCTGCTCACCAGCAACGGCGCGCAGTGGGAACGGCAGCGGCGACTGTGCGCGCCATCCTTCCGGCGCCTGGCGGTCGAGTCGTTCGACGGCCTGATGGTCGAGGCGGCTCTCGACCTGGCCACTGCCTGGGGCGAGGCGGCCGACCGGGGCGAGGCCGTCCGTGTGGACCACGACTTCACGGCACTCACCCTGCGGGTGGTGGCCTCCGCGCTGCTCGGCTCCGAGCTGACGGCGGGCGGCCGCGGTTTCGGGCAGGCGGTCGACGACATCAACCGGTTCATCGGGCACTTCGACGGGACCCCGCCCGAGGACGAGGACTTCCGGGCCCGGCTCCGGGCGTACGCGGGCGCGAAGAGCTTCTTGGACAGGGTGGTCGGCACCATGATCGGGGCCCGGCGGCTGACCGGCCCCCATGGGCACCCCGGGGACCTGCTGGACGCGATGCTGGGCGCCCGGGACGAGCACGGCGACGCCCTCTCCGCCAAGGAGTTGCACGACCAGGTCCTGACCATGGTCATGGCCGGTCACGAGACCACCGCGAAGGCCCTCAGCTGGACGCTCCACCTGCTCGACCGGTACCCCGAGCACGCAGTGCGGGTTCGAACCGAGATCGACCGGGTCGTGGGTACCCGGCTGCCGACCGCCGCGGACCTGCCCGATCTGGTCTATACCAGGCAGTGTCTCGACGAGGCTGTCCGCCTGTTCCCGCCGGTGTGGCTGATCTCCCGGCTCGCAGTGCACGACGACCTCCTCGGCGGGCTCCGTATCCCCGCCGGCACGCTGGTGTGCATCAGCCCCTGGACGCTGCACCGGCATCCGGAGTACTGGGAGGCGCCCGAGGAGTACCGGCCCGAACGCCGGCACAGCCGAGCGGGCCACTCGTACCTGCCGTTCGGCGGTGGCCCCCGGGTCTGCATCGGGCAGGCCTTCGCCACGGCGGAGGCGATGCTCGTACTCACGGTCGTCCTGCAGCGGCTCCGGCTGACTCGGGCACCCGGCACCACGGTCGTCCCCGAGGCGCTGGTCACGTTACGTCCGCGTGACGGTCTGCTGATGCGGGTGGAGCGGCGCCATGGGTGAGGCGGGACAGCCGGTGACGCCAGGCGCTCGTAGCTACTGCCCCGAAAGGGAACTGGGCGGATTCGGGCAGGAGATTGAGCGCTTGGACCGCCAGGCCACGCTGACCTGGGCTCACGAGTGGCGAGTCCTCAAGCCGCTGGCGCCCTCCGGCGGTGGGGCGGTGCTGGACGCGGGCTGCGGAAGCGGCGCGGTGACCGCCGAACTGAGCGCCGCGCTGCCGGGATCTCGCGTCGTCGGGCTGGACGTGCACCCCGGACTGCTGGACCGGGCGCGCGCTCGCGGGGCAGCCGGAGCGGGGCCGGAGCTGTTCCTGGGCGACATCGGCGACACGCCGTTCGCGGATGCGACGTTCGACCTGGTGCTGTCGAGGTACGTCTTCCAGCACCTGAGGAAGCCGGTCGCGGCGGCACGAGAGCTGCGCCGGGTCCTGCGGCCGGGCGGGCACCTTGCCGTGATCGACATCGATGCCGGGTTGTGGGGGACGGCGGAGCCCGACCTGTCGGGCTTGTCGCAAGAGGCGTACCGCGCACTCGGCGCGGCGCAGTCCGCGGACGGAGGGGACCGGCTCATCGCCCGGCGACTGCCCCGCGTGCTCAGGGACGCCGGCTACACGGACGTGACCGTGCGACCGTTCGCCTATACCAGCGACGAAGTGGGGCTTGCGGCCCTGGCGCCGCAATTGTCCCCGGAGCGGCTGCTGCCGCTGGTCGAGCGGGGCGCGGTCAGCATGACGGCGTATCTCCGCGCGATGACCGCCTGGCAGAGCTTCGTGGCCGGTGACGGCTTCGTCCTGCTGTTGGGATTCGCCGTGGTGGGACGCCGGTAGGCCCGGAAGTGTCCACCGACCAGCCCGTAAGTGCCCCGCCACCCTGGGGTCCAGGGTGGGTGCGGCCTGTGGGGTGCCGGGCCGGGAAGACGCAGCCCGGCCGCGCCCGGAGCCGCATGCCGTCAGGACCGGGTGCACGCCTCAGCACTCATGGCGCAAGAGCGCGCCGAGGGCGCCGGGAAGGGCGTTCCGTCCAGGTATGGACAATTTGCTGTAGATGTGCGTGAGGTGGACCTCAACGGTGCGCGGGGTGATGTGCAGCAGATCGGCGATGCTCTTGTTGGTTCTCCCCCGGGCAGCGTGCATGGCGATGCGACGCTCGGCCGGGGTGAGGGCCGGGAGCCCGGACACCGGAGTGCGCCGAAGCCGTCCCCCAGAGGCGAGCAGCGATTTGTGCGCCTCGGCGGTGAGCGACTGCGCGCCCGACTCTTCGGCGAGCAGCATTCCCCTGTGCAGCGCTTGCCGGGCATGTGCGAGAGAGCCCTTGCGCCCCTGCGCCTGGCCCGCCGCGACGAGTGAAAGCGCCAGCTGGAGCCGGGCGTCGGTCTGCTCGAGCAGGGACACGGACTCGGCGAGCGCGCGCTCCGCCGCCGCCCCCGAGCTCACTTCCCCCAGTGAGCGCAACGACTGGCCGATGACCGCGGGATTGCCCCAGCGCCGGGCCAGTCCAACCTCCGTTTCCGCAAGCCGACAAGCCTCCGCGTCGTTTCCCAGCCGTTTCCACGCCAGCGCGGCGAAGCCGCGCCAGGCACTCAGAGCGGGGTTGACGATCTCCAGCGCCTCCAGCCGGTGCCCGCACTCCATCAGGTCGGCGAGTGCGCCCCGGAGGTCACCCGAGTGCAGGCGGAACTTACCCCGAATGCCCAGGGCGCTTGCGGGCAGGTCGTGGAGTCCTTGCAGGAGGCCGACGGCCTCCTCGTAGTGACCCATGGCCCCGCGCACCCTGGCGACCTCGGTCACCGCGACGGCATGGCAGCTCTTCACCTCATGATGGGCAGTGGTGAGGGTCAGCGCCCCCTTGGCCTCGGTGAGCGCCAGGGGCAGATCTCCCATCCGCACTGCGATCTCGGCGCGCCGACAATGAGCGATCACCCGGGGGAAGAGCGCGTCCTGGTGCAGCGCTCCGGTCAGCATGTGATCGGCCCAGCGCTGGGCCTCACGCAGATGCCCTGCCCACGTCAGTACGGTGATACATCGCAGCAGCAGCACCATCGAAGTGCTGTCAGCCGGCCGCTCGCCCGCCAGCGCCCGCCGCACCAGCTCCAGCGGGACGTCGCGGGGCTCGGACCTGCAGGCGAGATCGCCGGCGATGGCTGCCAGCAGTCCCCGCTCGCCAGGGGTGACGCCGAGTGTGCGACTCAGGGCGGGACGGTCGAGCGCCTCTGGGACTGCCCCCCTTCCCTCGGCAGGGACCGTACTGGTCAGGGACTGCAGGCTCAGACTCAGTTCCGTATCGGCGAGCTCGGCGAACGCCTTTTCGTCGACATGGGCCAGCACGGTACGGGGCGGACGCAGAGCCGACTCGGCACTGCCCTGCCGCAGGGTCCGTGCGTGGGCGCGTTCCACGATCGCCGCCGCCTGGCGCTCCGCATCGGAGAAGAGACGGACTGCCTCGTCCAGATGGCGGTCGGCGGCCGCGGGCGCGAAGAGCACCTCGGCGCGGCCCAGAAGCCAGAGCACCTCTGCGCGTTCCGCCTCCGGAATCCAGTCCCGGAGCACACGCCACGCGTACTCGGCACACGTTTTGGGGGCGCCCGCCTTCAAGGCGTCGTCTGCGGCGTTCTTCAGGACACCGCACGCCCACGCGTCCTCGGCCACGTCGGCTTGCAGCAGGTGCTCGGCGACCTGCGGCAGCGGCGCTCCCAGATCGTTCAGCCGCCGGGCGGCCCGCATGTGCAACGCGCGCCGCGCATCGGCGGACATGTCCCGGTGAATCAGCTTCCTGAGCTCGGCATTGCTGAAGCGATAGCGCTCGGGGGTGCCCGTCGCGCGAAAGACCCCCACTCGGGTCAGCTCCGCAGTGAGTCCCCAGATCGTGTCCCCGTACAGGTCCCGCATGTCCGCGATCACCGCACAATCGCCTTCTTCGCCGAGTACCGCGGCGACCTCGGCGACCTCCTGGAGGGCGGCGGGCTGGCGCAGCAGTCGGTCGACGGCGGCCTCGGCCTGCAGCCGTTCACCGCATCGCCGCACCCGCTCGACCTGTGACGCCCGAGGGGGCACGAAGTCGGCGGTCAGGGACGCCAGCAGCTTTTCCAGGAGGGAGGGGCGCCCGTGGGTGGCCTCGGCGCAGGCCTGCACGAACTCGTCATCGCACCTCTGCCCGGAATAGGCGGTCTGGACCACGTCGCGCACGCTGTGCGGGGAGAGCGGGCTGAGGGTGAGGGACTGGCATCGGTCGCACTTGGACATGTCGTCGATCAGCGTGCGGCCGACCGGGGTTTCGTCCGTACGGTAGGCCAGGATCAGCAAGACCGGCAGGTTGTTCAGGCGGCGTACCAGAAAGCCGAAACAGCGCAGCGAGGTTTCGTCCATCCACTGGATGTGATCGACGATGACGACCAGCGGATGCCGGCGGGCGCCCTGCGTGAAGCCTTCCCACAGGACTTCGTAGAGCTGATGGTCGAACGGGCCGGTGCCTTCGGGTATCCCGCTGAGCGGTTCCTCGCCCTCGATGTCTTCATCCCTGCCGGCGACCTTGAGCGAGGCGGCCCTGAGCTGGCGGACGACGGCTGACTGACTGTGAGCGTCCGAAGGAGAACACGACAGGCTCAGGACCGTGCTGCCCAAGCGCCGCACACGTTCGGCCACCTCGCCGAGGAGTGCGGAACAGTGCATTCCCGAGTCGGACCGGACCAGGACGGCGTTGCCCATGCCCGCCCTGGCACTACGCGCGCGCGACAACAGATCCGCGAGTTCCGACACACGTTCAGGCTGCACGTCTTCTCCTCGCTTCTGTTCCCCTCACGTCAAGCCCCTCCACTGAGCCCTCTCACCCTCATCCCGGCCTGCCGGTGACCTCCGCGTGCTTTGCTCGTCTTATGTCTTCGCCTCGCCCTTGTCCCTCGGCGCATGCTCTCCTGCGGCGGCTCGCCCGTGCCGACCTCCCTGATCGCCACCTACCAGCGGCGGGCGGGGGCGCTCGGCGGAGACGTGGCGGTGGCTCCCTCGCCGGGCAAGTGCGCGCCTTCGCTGAAGGTTGTCTTTGCGGAGGTTGGCGGACACCAACAAGGACAACCCCGACGGCCAGGTGCGGCTGAGCTTCCTGGGCTGAGCAAGATCGTCCTCGGTCGAGTCCTGGCCGAACTGAGAACTGTGCGGCTGTCCCCGGTGGGTGTGCCGGGTTGGGGCAGACCGCCGAGTCCTGTCTGCCTGCTGCGACGGAAAGGCCGTCTCACCTACCCTGTCGAACACGAAGACCGAGGGTCCGTGTACGGCGTGCCAAAAGGCATCTTGTGCGTGACGACGGTTCGACTTGGCGTGACGGGTCTGCAGCGGCGTTGGAGGGGGTTGCGGGGCGTGGCGTTCTGGATGGTTGCTACGTCGGTATGGGCTGTGCTGCAGCTGTTGTTGCTGTCGTGGCCGGTGCGGACGGTGCGGTGGCCGACGGTGCTGCTCGTCTTCGGGGTGGGTGTGTATGGCTGCGGTGTGCTCTCGGGGCTGCTGGAGCTTGTGGTGGCACGTCAGTTGGCGACCGCGAGGGAGAGTTCGCTGGCGGGCGTCATGGATGTGGTGTCATGGACGACGGCTCCGGTGGTGGAGGAGCTGATCAAGGTCGCACCGCTGGTGGTCGCGGGGTGGGCGCTGCGCGGGCGGATGCAATGGGGGCTGGCGGACTTCGTGGTGCTGGGCGGCGCTGCCGGAGCGGGGTTCGGTCTGCTGGAACAGCTTCTGATGTATGCCGAGGCCGGGGGTAAGGCCCTTCCCTTGGACGAGGGGGGCTGGCTGATCGCGAAGGGCTTGACCGACCACCCGTACGTTCCCGGTCTCGGACAGATCCTCGGCAGTTGGTTTCCCTCACCAACCGGCACCACTGGCGTCGGTGGGCCGGTACTCCCCTATGAGGTACACATCTTCACCAGCGCGCTCGGCGGGCTGGCGGTGGGTTTGTTGTGGTGTGGTGCCCGCGCACTGACCCGGGCCGCGGCGCTGGTGCCGATGGCCGGGGCGGTGGCGATCCACTGGGTGAACAATTACGCTGCGGCTTTCCCACGCAACCACACCGCGATGGAGTGGCGCGAGAGGCTGGCCGCGGACTGGGGCCTGTGGATCATCCTGGGTTGCCTTGCCCTCGCGTGGATTTGGGATCTGCACCGGTCCCGCCTGGGCCGGCGGCGCGAGCCCGATGTCGCGCCGGCCACCGAACGCCAGGGCCGGACCGCCCCCGAAGCTCTCTTCGGGTACGCCCTGCTGCACCTCCCGGTCTGACCGACCAGGCCCACCAGGTCGTCGGGCAGATCGACGCAGTCGGCGCGGTCAGCCGCACCGTGTACGACCAGGACGGCCGTACGGTCGCCGAGACCGACGCGCTGGGCCGCACCACCTGCTGGCGCTACGACGAGCGCGGGCATCTGACGGCCGTGCTCCGCCCGGACGGCAGCGAGATCAGCGCGGTGCTCGACGGACAGGGCAACCCGGTACAGATAACCGATCCGGGCGGCGCGGTGTGGCGGCAGACCTTCGACACGGCGGGCAACCGAACCACGCTCACCGACCCGCTCACCGCCACCACCCGCTACCTCTACGACGCGCGCGGGGGCCTGCTCGCCGTCACCGACCCGCTGGACACGACGACCCGGGTGCGCTGCGACGGGGCCGGGCTCCCCATCGAAATCACCGACCCGCTGGGAGCCACCACCTTCTACCAGCGGGACGCGTTCGGCCGCATCGTGGCCGAGACCGGCCCACTGGGCGCGGTGACCCACTACATATGGAGCCCCGAAGGCAAACTCCTGCGCCGCACCGGCCCGGACGGGGCTGCGGAGTCCTGGACATACGACGGCGAGGGCAACTGCCTGTCCCATACGGACCCGATCGGTGGAGTGACGCGCTGTGAGTACACCCACCTCGACCTGCTCACCGCTCGCACCGACCCGGACGGGGCCCGCTATACCTTCACCTACGACGCCGAGGCCCGACTGACCCAGGTCACCAACCCCCAGGGCCTGACGTGGGATTATGCCTACGACCCGGCCGGACGGCTGCTATCGGAGACAGATTTCGACGGCCGTACGGTGGCCTACCAGCACGACACGGCGGGCCAACTCGTCTCGCGTACCGACCCGCTGGGCCACACCACCGGCCACACCTACGACACGCTGGGCCGCATGGTGGCCCAGGACGTGGCCGGGAGGATCTCGAACTTTCACTGGGGCCCGGCCGGGGAACTTCTCCGAGCCACCGGCCCCGACACGAACCTCTCCCGCACCTACGATCCTGCGGGCCGCATGCTGTCCGAAACCGTGGACGGCCACACCTTACATCTGACCTACGACGCAGCAGGGCAGCCGGCCTCCCGCCGCACACCGGCAGGCGCCCGAACCACATACGCCTACGACGCGGCAGGCAACCGCACCACCTTGACGACCGCGGGCAGAGGGCTGACCGCCACCCACGACGGATCAGGACGCGTCACCCAACGGAGGTGGACCGGGGGACTGTCCCTGACCCAGGCATGGAACCCAGCCAACCGCCTCATCGGCCAGTCCTACACCGCAGGCCCGCAAGAGGCGCCCTTGTTGCGGCGCACCTACACCTGGCGCCAAGACGGCTACCTCACCGCCTGCGAGGACACCACCACCGGCCCCAGCCGCTACACCCTGGACCCGGCCGGCCGCGTCACGCACGTACAAGCCGCCACCTGGCAGGAGTCCTACTCCTACGACCCCGCGGGCAACCAGACCCACGCCGTATGGCCCGCAACCCACCCCGGCGCGGCCTCGACCGGCGCTCGCACCTACACCGGAACCCGCATCCGGACCGCGGGCACCACCCGCTACGAACACGACGCCGCCGGGCGCATCACGCTGCGCCAGAAGCCCCGCCTGTCGAAGAAGCCCGACACCTGGCGCTACACCTGGGACACCCAAGACCACCTCACCCACGTGGTCACCCCCGACGGCACCACCTGGTGCTACCGCTACGACCCCCTCGGCCGCCGCACAGCGAAACAACGCTTCGCCCCAGACGGCTCGGTGGCTGAGGAAGTCAGATTCGCCTGGCACGAAACCACCCTCATCGAGCAGACCACCACCTCAACAAACTGGCCCGGCACCCAGACACTCACCTGGGACCACGACGAAAGCGGGCTGACCCCTCTCACGCAGACCACCCAGTACGCCCCCGGCGCCGAGACCCCACAGGAAGAGATCGACACCCGCTTCTACGCGATCATCACCGACCTGATCGGCGCCCCCACCCACCTCCTCGACGACACCGGCCACATCACCTGGCAGTCCCGCACCACGCTCTGGGGCACCACCACCTGGAACCCCGACGCCACCGCCTACACCCCCCTCCGCTTCCCCGGCCAGTACCACGACCTGGAAACCGGCCACCACTACAACCTCCACCGCCACTACGACCCCGAAACCGCCCGATACCTCACCCCCGACCCCCTCGGCCTGGCACCCGCACCCAACCCCACCACCTACGTCCACAACCCGCACAACTGGGTAGATCCAGACGGCCTCGCACCCAAGAAGCCTCCATACATGGTTCCGGAGCCCTCGCCTTCGGCGCCTCGGGGGGAGTTGGTTCCCTATGACTGCGTCTTCTCCCACCGGCAGGAAATCGGCCTCCACGTCCCAAGACTGACCACTCCGGGTGGCCGAACGCTCTCAGCACATGCTGCCGAACGTGTCGCCGGAAGTGGGCCCGGCCGTCCACCTACGACGCTGGATGTGGTGGACCACATTCTGAACAAGGGGACAAAGATCAAGTTCGATCCGGTGAGGGGTACCATTCGACTACTTCCTGGACTCAGACATCTACGAGATCTTGAGTGAACCCCTCTCCCTGTACCGTCCAGGGGAAGGGCTCCCGTATGTGAACGAAGAAGAGATGGCGGAGTCTCTGGAGGAAGCACGGAGAGCTTTGGTGGATAACACTGACGGAAACGAATGAGTGGCAGAGGCGCTGAATCACTGGCGCTCCGGTCGCCGTGGTCATCCCGACGTGGGATGACCACGGCACCGGCGCCGGGTGCGCGTCGCGCGTCCAATTCCGGCCGCTCCGATCGCCGCGGCACCGGGCGCATGCTGGTTGTGCACTGGGGGCAGCAGACAGAGACGTCCGGCAGGTCGAGGGGGAGATGTGACCGACGCGGAGATCGAGGAGGGCGGGGGTGTCCGGGCGCTGCGTGCCTGGGTGATGGCTGCCACGAAGCGGGCTCTGCGGCTGTACCCGCCGGGCACCCCCAATGCCGACCCGAATGTGTACGACAGCTCGATCGCCGAACTCGAAGAGCTGCTGCGGCTGTTGCAGCACGACGCGGAACTGCGGGCCACCGTGACGGTTCAGCTCGGCTCCGTCCTCACGATGCGGCACCTCGCCAGGGGCGGCGTGCCGCAGGACCGGGAGCGGGCCCGGCTGCTGCTGCGGGAGGCCCGCGATCCCCGGACCGGAACCGGGGCGGCGACGGATGCGGACGACCGGCGGTGGGCTGCGCTGGCCCTGCTGAGTCTGGTGATGCCCATCCCACTGGCAGGGGGTGGGGGCGGGCAAGCCGGTTTCTTCAACATGCTCGACTGGCGCGCGTACCAGGAGCCCGAGGAGATGGCGGCCATCGTGGCCGAGATGCCGGCGCTCCTGGCCGAGGCTCAGGAGTTGCCGCTGGCGCCGGAACTGCACGGCCAACTGCAGCGGATGAGCACCATGATTGCCGCACTTTCGGGGCCCGACGGACCCGGTGCCCTGCGCCAGTTCGTCGATTCGTTGCCCGAAGACTTTCCTCATGCGGACCAGATGCGGCTGATGACGGACGTGTTGTCGGCAGCCGGGCGTACCGCCGCCGGGCCCAAACCCGCCGCGAGCGCGGAAGACCCCGCGGGTCCGGAGCCGACTGCCCCTCCGGACCCCTCCGGCCCGCAGCGGGGCCGAGCCCGTACGTCGGCCGCGGCCGACGACGACCCCGATGTCGTCGCCATGGACGCCATGATGCCCTCAGCGCTCGACGCACTCGCAGCCTTGCGAGGCGGCGACCCGGAGGCCATCAACCGGGCACTGCGGCGGCTGCGCGCCGCACACGGAAAGCTGCCGCCCGGCCATGAGGCGAGCGTGTCCATCGAGAATTTCATCGGCATGCTGCTGCAGGCGGGGGAGAGTGTCGGCGGCAACCTCCAGGACCAGTCCCTCGGTCACGAGTACGTGACGGCGTTGGCCGACCAGATGCAGTCGTTCGCAGCGGCCTCCACGACTCCGGTAACCGCCGAATTCGCGGTCGCGGTCCGTGTCTACCCCCTGATGAGCCGGATCGACGCGGCCTACAAGGCGGAGGACGCGGCTACGGTGCGGGCCCTCCTCGGCGAGCTCGAGGCACTTGAGGCGGACACTCCGCCGGACAACGGATTCCGCTTCCAGATCCAGCTGGCCCTGGCCCAGGCATGCCTCTCGCTCGGCAACCTCACGAACGACGACGACATGCGGTTGCGTGGCGCCGACCACCACGAACAGAGCCTGGCAGCCGCGGCGCACGCCCCCGCGTTCATCAGGGAGTCGCTCTCCCGGCACGCCACCGGCCCCGATGCCGTACGAGCCCGGGTCACCGGCGACCCGGCAAAGCTGCGGCATGCCACCGTCGCGCCGCCTGACGCTTCGACGAGTCAGCGGTGGGACTCCGCACAGTCCCTGATGGTCCGGTACACCCTCACCCGCGACCTCCCGGATCTCGACCCTCTCATCGCCGAACTGAGGCGGGTGTGCGACGACATACGGCAGGGCCAAAGGCCCCGGTTCGCCGCCAAGGCCCAGTGGATGCTGGCGGAGGCATACCGAGCCCGCTGGCACCACACGCGGGACCCGGCGGATCAGGCATCCGCCGCGGCCACCGCAAAAGAGGCCCTGAACACACTCGCAGCCGACGTACTCCTGCAACTGGGTTCGGAGCACGGCCTGTTGACGGCTCGCGCCGGCGCCGCGCGCAGCGTCATGGCGGCCACCTGGGCCGCGTCGCAAAACCAGGCGGAGGAGGCGGTGGCTGCCCTTGAGCTGGGCCGCGCCCTCGTGCTGCACGCCGCGTCCACGTCCCGTACCGTGCCCGAACTCCTCGAAGCGCGCGGGGAGCAGGAGCTTGCCGAGGCATGGCGAAAGGCCGGCACGGCCGACGCCGGGGAGCCCGACGGGCCCCCCGGCGAGCTGCGCAGCACCCTGCGCCGCCGCGCCCTGGAGGCGCTCGGCTACCGGCAGCACGGCCTGTTCGCCACGCCCACGCTCAATGAGCTGGCGGACGGTGTCGCCGAGGGCGGAGCGGATGCGCTGGTATATCTGCTGCCCGGCGAAGGCGACGCACCCGGCGTAGGGATCGTCGTGGGGGCGGACTTCGGCGTCGGCATAGGCGGCCTTCCGCTGCTGTCCGCGACCGAGAGCGGTCCCCTTGAGCGCTACCTCGACGCCGCCGCCGAACGGTCCAAGCGGCTCGGCGAACCGGCCGCCGAACATGCCTGGGAGGAGGCCCTGTCGTCGCTCTGCGACTGGGCGTACCGGGCGGCACTCGACGACATCCTCACAGCCGTCACGCGGCACCTCACCGCCGGCCAGAGCCGCCGCGAAAACCGTTCGGGCCCGCCCAGGATCGTCCTCGTGCCGTGTGGCCGCCTGGGCGTCGTCCCCTGGCACGCCGCACGCCTGCCCGCGGCGGCGCCCCACGACTACGTCTGCCAGATCGCCGTCATCAGTTACGCGGCGTCCGGCGGCCAGTTCCTGCGCACCGTGAAGCGCGCCGGCCGGGACACGACCGGCGCCGTGGTCCTGATCGCCGATCCCCGGCAGGAGCTGACCTACGCCGAGCTGGAGGCCACGGCGCTCTACGAGGCCTGCTACCCGCAGGCGCGTCTGTACGGTGAGTTCTACGACCCGCCCGTGGAGCCGGTGGCGGCCGGCACCCCCGACGAGGTGCTCGCGCTCCTGTCCGATCCTTCCAAGGCTCCCTCGCTGCTGCATGTGGCCTCGCACGGCTCCGCGGGGGTGCGTCCGACGGTGTCGGCGCTGCATCTCGCCTTTCCGGACGGCACCGACGTGCTGCCGGCCGAGGAGGGCGGCCCCGGGGCCGCGCCGGACCGGGGCATGCTGACCGTGACCCGGCTGCTCGACCGACCGTGGCGCGAACAGCCCGGCGCACAGGGGCCGCTGGTGGTCCTGAGTGCCTGCGAGACCGACCTCAGCACCCGTGACCACGACGAGGCCCTGACCCTGACGACAGCCTTCGTCTCGGGTGGGGCACGCAACGTTGTGGGATCGCGGTGGACCGCTCAGGACGGGGCCTCGGCGCTGATGATGGCGGTGTTCCACCACTACCTGACCGTCGAGGGGCAGGGGCTGGCGGACGCGCTCAGAGCGGCTCAGCTGTGGATGCTCGACCCGGACCGTGAAAATCCGGGCTCGCTGACCGGCGCGCTGCTGCGCGAGATCCGGCGCCCAGGGCTCGAACGTCTACCGGTCTGGGCGGCGTTCATCCACCAGGGGCACCCAGGTCCAGGACGGGCGACGGCAGCGGCGACGGCCGGGCGACACAATGGTCGCGGACACGTACGCGGCGAGGAGAGCGGGGAGCGCGATGGCGGCAAAGGGGCGGGTCACGATCCGTGAGGTGGCGGAGCGGGCGGGCGTGTCCGTGGCCACGGTCTCGCGCGTGCTGAGCGGGAACTACCCGGTCCCGCCGGCCACCCGCACCCGGGTCATGCGCGCGGCGCGGGCCCTGGACTACGTCGCCAATGCCCATGCCCGCGCCCTGGTGGGCGGTGGCCGCAAGATGGTCGCGGTCGTGTTGCGCCAGGTCACCAGCCCCTTCTACGCACAGGTGGCCGAGGGTGTGGAGGCGGAGGCGGCCGCGCGCGGCTGGCTGTGTCTGGTGGGCACCACGGGCGGCAACCCGCAGCGCGAGCTGGAGATCGTGCAGCTCATGCGGGAGGAGGGCGCCCGGCTGGTGATCCTGGTGGGCGGGGTGGTCGAGGACGACGCCTACCGTGAGCGCGTCGCCCACTACGCGCAGGCCCTCGACTCCTCCGGCGCCCGGCTCGTGCTGTGCGGACGGCCCGCTCCTGACCCGGACATCCCGGCGCTGGTCGTCGAGTTCGACAACGAGGCCGGGGCCCACGCCCTCACCGGACATCTGCTCTCCGCGGGCCACCGCAGGATCGTCTTCCTCGGCGGGCTGCCCGGCAACACAGCCCTGGACGCACGCGTCGCCGGCTACCGGGCCGCCCTCGCCCAGCACGGTCTGCCACCCGAGGCAGCCCATGTCGTCGACTGCGGCCTGGGCCGTGCCGCCGGGCACCGCGCGATGACCGAACTCCTCGACGGCACACCGGAGTTCACCGCCGTGTTCGCCGGGGACGACATGGTGGCCGCCGGGGCCCTGCGCGCCATCGCCGAGGCGGGTCTGCGCGTCCCCGACGACATCTCCGTCGTCGGCTACAACGACATCCCGCTCGCCGAGGACTTCAACCCCCCGCTCACCACGGTCCGCACCCCCGCCGAGGAACTTGGCCGCGCCGCCGTACGCATCGCCCTGCACGACCCCGAACACGCCGCGGGCGCCCACCATGTGCTCGGCACCCACATCGTCGTACGCGACAGCGTCGCCGCGCCTCCGCCGGGGCGCGCCCGCTGACCATGCCGCCGCTGGGGTCAGGGGCGGACGGCGACGAGGACATGGCTGTCCCCGAACTGCCAGACCGGCCCGGCCTGGGCGAACCCCGCCTGCCGTAGCAGCGCGATATGCCGCGACAGACACAGGCCGTTGTGGCCGACCCCCGTGTCCTGCTGGTGTGCTGGTCGCCGGCTCTCGCGGCGCTCGGCGAGCAGCCCGGCCAGCTCCGGGTCCTGGGCCGTGGCGGCCCACCAGGAGTCCCAGTCCTCGTGGGCGAACGCGCGCAGCCGCTCGGAGCGCCGCGCCCCGACATGGGCGGCGATCCGCGCCGGCTGGGTGTCGTCCGGTGGGAAGTGATCGGCGTTGACGAGGACGCCGCCGGGGCGCAGCAGGGCGGCGAGCCGCTGGTAGGTCCGGCGCAGCGGCTCCTCGGTGAGGCAGTGCAGCGCCGTCGTGGAGACCGCGGCGTCCAGGGGGCCGTGCAGGCCCAGTACGTCGGTCCACCCCGGCTCGCCGATGACCGCCTCGACATAGCGTGCCGCGGCGGCGTGGCGGGTGCGGGCGAGGGCCAGCAGCAGGGGATCACGGTCCACCGCGACGATCTCCGCGGCCGGCATCCGCTCGGCCAGCCGGGCGGTCAGCGACCCGGGGCCGCAGCCGAGGTCGACGATCAGCGGGCGCGGCCGGTCGGCCGTGCTGTGCTGCACTACGTCGGCGATCACGGTGAACCGTTCCTCGCGGTCGACCGCGTAGCGCTGCTGCTGACGCTCCCAGCGCCCTACCCACCGCTCGGCCGCGGCCCTGCTCAGCCCCATCGGGTCGTACCACCTTGCTGTTCTCTGCTGCTTTGCGCTGTTCTCGGCGCGCCTGAAGCCTACAGATGGAAACGGTTCCCATTCACATCTGGCCGGAGAATTCACCCGATTCGCTGAGTTTGATCCATGAGCTTCACTGAAGCCCGCGCAACACATCGAGCAGCCGCTCGATCTCCTCAGGGGTGTTGTGGAGGTGCAGACTCACCCGCACCGACCCGGTCCGTTCGCCCGCGCTGCCCTGACAGTGGCTGTCGGAGCGGACCATGAAGCCATGGCTGAAGAGGATGAACCCCAGGTCGCCGGAGGTGATTTCGCGATGCCGGAAGGCGACGATGCCCTGGCGCCGTTGCACGGTCGAGTCCGCGGCGAGGCTGGTCCGGCAGCCCAGCACCTCGTACGCGTCCAACCGCCGCAGCCCGTCGGTCAGCCGGGCCGCCAGGGCCATGGTCCAGCGTTCGATCCGGTCGAGGCCCGCCGCGTCCAGCCAGTCGAGCGCGGCGGCCAGGGAGACGATGCCCGCGGTGTTCGGGGTGCCGCTCCAGCCGCCGGGCCGGAATTCCGGCCCGCGCGCCTGCCGGGCCCACACCGCGCCCGAGCCCGGCAGGGCCAGGGCCTTGTGCCCGGAGAAGGCGACGAAGTCCACGTCGAGGTCGGCCACGGAGACCGGCAGATGGCCCACGCCCTGGGCGGCGTCCAGGCAGATGACCGCCTGAGGGCCGACGGCCTGGCGGATGCGGTGGACGTTCATGTCCGCGCCGTAGACGTGGTGGACATGCGTGACGGCGACAAACCGGGTCCGGGGCCCGGCGAGTGCGGCCAGGGCGCGATGGTCGTAGTCGCCCGAACCCTTCTGATACGGCATCTCGACGACGGACACCCGGACACCCTGGCGGGCCAGCAGTCGCTGCGCCTCCAGCCAGGGGGAGATGTTCGCCTGGTGGTCCGCCACGGGGACGACGATCTCGTCCCCGTCGGCCAGAAACTCCGGGAGCCAGTCGCGGGCCACGGTCCGCAAACCCTCCGTCGTACCGCTGGTGAAGTGTGTGCACGACCTCTCAGGGGCCGGGTCGTGCAGAAACTCCTTGATCCGGTCCCGGGCCTCCTCGACCAGCGTCGTGGTCCGGTTGGCCCAGGGGTAGGTGGCGCGCCCGGCGTTGGCGTTGGTGGTGGTGAGATAGGCCCAGACGGCGTCGAGCACGGCCTGCGGCTTCTGCGCGGTGGCCGCGCTGTCCAGGTAGACCAGGTCCGGGTGGCCGGTGACGATCGGGAACTGGGCGCGCAGCCGGCGCTGCCACTCCCGCAGCTCTTCCAGTGCCTTCAGCACTTCCGGCGCTTCCGGCCCTTCCGGCGCTTCCGGCACGGCGGTCACCTCAGTCCCGTACGAGCGGTGCGCCGGCGTCGCGCCAGGCGATGATCCCGCCTTCGAGGCTGCGTATGTCGGGGTGGCCCATGCGGGTCAGCAGCGCCGCGTACCGGGCGGACTTCTCGCCCACCGGGCAGGCCAGCAGCACCGGCCGGCTGCGGCTGAAGGGCAGGCCGCCGTGGACCAGCTCCTCGAACAGCTCGTCCACGATGTTCACCGAGCCGGCGATATGCAGCGCGGCGTACGCGTACGGGCTGCGCAGATCGACCACCAGCGGCCCCTCCCGATCGATCCACGCCCGCGCGTCGGGGACCGTGATGGACGGGGCGGCCAGCACCTCGGCGTCGGACACGTCGGCGGCGGAGTACCTCCGGCGTGGGCGGCCCAGCAGCTCCGGGCGCCGCTGCCGGACGTAGCTCAGATAGCTCTCCACCCGGTCGCAGACGATGAACACGGCGGTCCCGCGGCCGCCCCCCGGCTCCGACGGCTGCTCACCGCCCGTCTTCTCGCCACACCTCTTCTCGGCGCATATCTTCTCGTCGTACGCGCGCAGATGGCGTACGGCGCCGACGTACGCGGCGCCACCGGTGGGCCCCGCCATGATGCCGCAGCGGCGGTTCAGGGTCAGCAGTCCGTCGATGGCCTCGTCCGCGCTGACGGACTCGATGGTGTCGTAGGTGTCCGGGTCGAACAGCCCGACCTCGTGCACCTCGTCGAGGGTGCGGATGCCCGGGATGAAGTCGGACTTGGCCGCCACCAGGCCGACGACCCGCACCCCGGGGTCGTGCTCGCGCAGCACACGGGCGACGCCGGTGGAGGATCCGGCGGTGCCCACGCAGGCGATGAACCAGTCCGGGGCCTTGCCGTCCAGATCCTTGACGATCTCCGGCCCGGTACCGGTTATATGGGCCTCGGTGTTACGGGCGTTGAAGTACTGGTCGGTGTGGAGATAGGCGCTGCCGGACGCGGCGAGCGTGCGGTGGAAGACGGTGAGCGGGTCGTCCGTCGCCGTCGGGTCCAGACACTCGCTCTGCCCCGGCAACTCCTCGATCTCCGCGCCCAGCAGCAGAAGTAGATCCTTGATCTCCGGCACCCGCATCCGGTTGGTCACGCTCTTGAAGGACAGCCCGTGCATGCCCGCGATCACGGCGAGCGCCTTGGCCGTGTTTCCGCTGGAGAGCTCGACGACCTGGCTGTCGGCCGCCATGGCGGCGGCCAGTTGTGGGCGCGCCATATGCCATGCGGCCCGGTCCTTGACCGATCCGAAGGGGTTGAGCAGTTCGAGCTTGGCGTACAGATCGATATGGCGCAGTCCGTGCACGGCCGGGTCGATAAGGACCAGCGGGGTGTTTCCGATGGCGCCGGTGATGCTGTCGTACCTCACTGCTGTCCCCCAGGAGGTGTGATCGGCCAGTACTCCTCGTCCAGACACCAGCCCCACCCGGCGCGGTCCTGCCAGGCGGCCACCTTGCGGGCGACGGGCTGCCGTTGCGCCTGCGTGGCGTGGAAGTCCATGCAGTACCCGGCCGTGTTCACAAAGGCCAGCAGATCGCCGGGTGCGGGGCGGCGCGGCAGATGCACCACCCGCCGGGTGATCAGGTCGGACTCCAGGCACAGACTTCCGAACAGATACGTCTCCACGGGTCCGCCGGCTCCGCCGGGTCCGCCGGGCACGCCGGGTCCGCCGGGCACGCCGGACGTGCCCGGTTCGCCTGGCTCGCCCGGCTCGCGTGGCAGCAGGACGGGGTCCATGAGGATGCCGTGTTCCTCAAGACCGATGTCGCCCGCCGTGGCCGCGAGCCGCACCCACAGCGGGCCCGCCCCCACGTCCCGGGCCTCCAGCACCCGCACCAGGGTCACCCCGCACTGGTCGAGCAGGGCGCGGCCGGGTTCGGTGTGCAGGTCGTAGAGGTGTTCCAGAAGCAGCGTGGCCAGCGGACGGCCACCGAAGGCGGTGGCCGGGCGGGACAGCAGATCGTCCAGATACCGCTCACCGGCCACCGGACGATACGCCGGGTACACCCCGAGCGCGCCGCGCAGCGTGCCGCCGTCCTCGCGCAGCCCGTAGCCATGGCCGCCCCAGGTCAGCGGCGGGCGGGTGCCCAGGACGGCCTGGGCGAGCTCGGTCGTGTACCGCTCCCACTGCATACGGTCGGCGAGGTAGTTGACCCCGAAACCGCCGCCGATGTCGACGGCCCGCGGCGTCAGGCCCCGGCCGCGACACTCCTCCAGGGCCAGCAGACAGCCTTCGAGGGCGACCGCCTTCTCGGCGGCGGACGTGGTGTCGAGGTGATAGGCGACACCGGTCAGCTCCACCGCGTCGGCGTACCGCTTGAGGGTGTCCAGTACGGTGTCCAGCTCCGGTACGGGCGTACCGAAGCGGCTGCGGCGCGTCAGCACCTTGACGCCCGACGACTCGAACCCCGACAGCCGCAGCAGCACCCGGACGCGCGGCAGGCCGTGGGCGCGCGTCAGGGTGACGAGCTGGTCGAGTTCGGCGGGGGAGTCGAGGCTCACGGTGGCCCCGGTCCGCGCGGCCAGCCACAGGAACCGCGGGTCCTTCGGCCCGGTGGCCGTGATCAGGGACGGGGCGAATCCGCAGCTCAGGGCGTGCTGCAACTCGCCGAGCGAGGCGACGTCGACCCCCGCGCCGGTGGCGGCGAGGCGCCGCAGCAGGGCGCTGGACCGGTTTGCCTTGTGGGCCAGGAAGATCTGGCCCGTGAGGTGGTGGCCGCGGTACACCGAGCGGAACCGCTCCACGTTCTCGGCGAGCTGGTCGGGCAGCACCACGCCCAGCGGCGAACCGAGCGCGTCGGCGAGGGTGTGCAGCAGACGGTCCGACTCCAGCAGCGATCCGAGCCTTGGCCCCAACCGCGGCTCCAGGTACAAGGCGCCGCCCATGCCGCGGTCGCCTCCCCCCTGAGCCTTCGAACCTTCCTGGACCTGCGCGGTGACTCGACCACCGCACTTCGTCAGAGCATTTCCGCTCGCAAGGGCGTTTACCCCCGAGCGGGTGCATCTGGCTCATATCGAAGGCCCGGGCACGCCGGGGGAGGGCGCCCGAGATCGAGAGTCGGCTGCGGTGCCTTTGCCTTCGGCCGCTCGGCCACGCCGGCCATCGGGCCGGTGGCGGGATTCGAACCCGCGAGGATCGTTGATCCAGAAGTATCCGCCGCCTGCGCACCGGGCACCCTCCCGGCCGAGACCACGGTAGCCGTCGGCGGCGGCCGGGCCGAGCGGGTTTTCCGCGGAGGGCGTGTGGCCGGGCCGGTTCAGCGCGGTACGAGCTTGAGCGTCGTGGCGCGCGCCGTGTCCGCGACCATGGGCCTGACGTACGTTCCGCTGTAGCGGCTGTACTTGGAGCGGTACGCGGCGTCGATGCGGTCGTTGACGCCGGGGTCGGGCGCCTCGACGAGGGTGACGTCCTTGTCGACGCCACCGGAGGTGATGTGGCCCGCGTGGCTGGCCTGGGCGGCGCGGTACCAGGCGCCGCCGCTGCCCCGGAAGGAGCGGACGTAGAGGTCGTCGCCGTCGCGGACCACCCAGATCGGCACCGCTGTGCGCGGTGTGCCGTCCCCGCGGAGCGGAGCCATCTCGAGTTCGTCGGCCGCCGCGATGTTGCTGAGCTCGTCGCTCGTCCATGTCGTCATCGGCTCGTCTCCTTCGCGATACCGGTCTTGCGAGTGATGTGGGTGATACGGCCCTCGGGTATGCGATCGCGTCAGGGGCGGGTGTGGGTGCTGACGCGCGGGCCGCCGTACTCGGCGTCGGTGACATGCTCCAGCCAGGAGACCTCGTCGGTCTCCCACAGCGCGAGATGGGCCATGAACCGGTCGGGAGCGGCGCCGTGCCAGTGCTGCTCGCCCGGGGGCGTGTAGACGACATCGCCGGGGTGGGCCTCGAGGATGTCGCCACCGCGGGACTGGATCAGCGCGATGCCCTCGACGATGTAGAGGGTCTGGCCCAGGCCGTGCGAATGCCAGGCGGTACGGGCGCCGGGCGAGAACCTGACCATGTTGGCCCGGGCTCGGGAGGGCTCCTCGCCCCGGTGGATCACATCGGCCCAGGCGTCGCCGGTGAACCACTCGGCGGGCAGTTTCATGGTCGGCGGTGGCTTCAGCAGTTCCATCGTGCGTGCTTTCTTCTCGGCGTTCCCGGCGTTCTCGAGCCCGTGCCCCCATGTGCCCGTACAGAGGAGAGTTCCACCGCGGAAGGCAATCAACCAGGGAGAAAACTCTCCCCCTCAGCCCCTGGCCCTGTCCCTGTTCCGGAGCGGTGGCCCAGCCATTCGCGCAGCGGTCGATTTCTGTGAAAATGGCTGGCATGACGCGCAGCGCAGCCATCGAGCTGGGACAGTTCCTCAAGACCCGGCGCGCCGAGCTGACCCCCCGCTCCGTGGGGCTGCCCGACAGCGGTGCGCACCGGCGGGTGCCGGGGCTGCGCCGCGAGGAAGTGGCCATGTTGGCCGCGATCAGCACCGACTACTACACCCGCCTGGAACAGGGCCGTATGCAGGTGTCCGAGCCGGTGCTGTCCGCCATCGCGCGTGTTCTGCGGCTGAACGAGGACCAGCGCGCGTACGTGTTCGAGCTGGCGGGCCGGGAGACCGGCCGGTGCCGTCGGCATGAGGTGCAGACGGTCAATCCGCAGTTGCAGCGGCTGCTGGACGACCTCGTCTCGATCCCGGCCATGGTCCTCGGCCGCCAGATGGACGTGCTCGCGTGGAATCCGCTGGCCGCCGCCCTGGTCGGCGACTTCGGGCAGATCCCGCCCGAGGACCGCAACTACGCGAAGATGGTCTTCAGCGACCGTATGAAAGACCTGTACGCGGACTGGGAGGACACGGCCCTGATCACCGTGGCCCAGCTGCGTATGGAGGCGGCCCACAGCACCGGCTCCCCACGCCTCACCGCGCTGGTGAACGAACTGTCGGAGCGGGACCCGGATTTCCGCCAGTGGTGGGCGGCTCGCCATGTGGCCGCGCGCACCGTGGGCACCAAGACGCTGAACCACCCCGTGGCCGGCACGCTCATCCTCGAATGGGACACGCTCACCGCCAGCACCGACCCGGACCAGCAGCTGGTGATCTGGACCGCGAAACCGGGCACGCCCACGCACGACGGCCTGCGCATCCTCGCCTCCTGGGCCGCGGGTAGCCACCAGGCCGCTCCGGGCACCACGAGCTGACCACCCTGCGCGCCCGCCCACACCTCGTCGACCGCGCCTCCGTCTACCGCAGAGCAGCGCTGTGGCACGGCTCTGAGCGGTAGAGGGCCGCGGCGATGCCGACGAACGAGCGGACGAGCGGGGCGGCGTCGGCGGTTTTCCAGGCGACGACGAGTCGGCTGGGTGGCATGTCGGCCAGCGGCACGACGGTGAGCCCGTCGGGCGGCGTATGCGCGAGGGGCATCAGCCCGACCGTACCGTTCCAGAGCACGGCCTGCTGACACTCCTGGGCCGTGCGCACCACGGGGCCGTCCCGGAGCTCACCGGTGGACATGGCGCCGGTCCAGTAGGCGGCCCAGAGGGGATCGGTGCCCTCGGGCAGCCGGAACCACGGGCGCCCGGCGAGATCGCGCAGGCGCAGCGTGGCCTGGCGGGCGAGCGGGTCCTCGGTGCGCAGCACCGCCCCGACCGGGTCGGAGCGCAGCACATGGGTGCTGATTCCGGTGTCGTCGAACGGTGTCCGGGTGAGCGCGACATCGACGAGACCTGCCCGCAGGCCCGTGGTCGGGTCGGCGAAGTCTGCTTCGCGGATGCCGACACGGATATCGGGGTGGCGTCGGCGGAAGGCCGCGACGAGGCGGTGACCGGCCTGTTCGGCGCTGTCGGCGAGGGTGCCGATGGTCATGGTGGCGGCACCGGCCGCGGCGGTGACCCGGGCGCGCGCCTGCTCGGCGGCGGCCAGCAGCGTACGCGCCTCGTCGTAGAGCGCGCTTCCGGCGGCGGTGAGCGCGACTCCCGTGGCGGAGCGGCGCAGCAGGGGCGCGCCGAGCTCGGTCTCCAGCTGCTTGACGGCCCGGCTCAGGGGCGGCTGGGTCATATGCAGCCGGACCGCGGCGCGCCCGAAGTGGCGCTCCTCGGCGACGGCCACGAAATAGCGGAGCGAGCGTAGGTCCATCACCGGCAACGATACCCGCGCGGTATCGGGCCTGCGGAACCGGTGTTGGACCGCCCCGGCCTCCCGCGCTGGACTGGGACGGACCCGAAAGGAGCCCGTGTCATGACCGAATACAGGCTGCCCGAGCCCGTGGTACGGACCGCCCACGCGCGGGAACTCGCCCGCGATCTGGTGGTGATCCCGAACCGGGGCGTACAGCTGGTGCCCAACGTCGGCATCATCGGAGGCACGCACTCCGTACTGGTCGTCGAGACCGGAATGGGCGCGGGCAACGCCGCCGCCGTGCTGAAATTCGCGGCCGATCACGCCGGTGGCCGCACGCTCTATCTGACGACGACGCACTTCCACCCCGAGCACGCCTTCGGCGCGCAGGAGTTCGCCGGGGAGGCGACGTACCTGGTCAACAAGGCGCAGGCCGAGGATCTGGCCACCAAGGGCCCCGGCTACCTCGAGATGTTCAGAGGGCTCGGCGAGCCGGTCGCCCGGCAGCTGGAGGGGGTCGAACTGGTGGCTCCGGACCTCGTCTACGACACCTCGTACGACCTCGACCTCGGCGGCCGGGTGGTGCGGCTGCGGGCCACCGGCCGGGCGCACAGCAAGGGCGATCAGGTGGTCACGGTTCCCGACGCCGGGGTGATGTTCACCGGAGACCTGGCGGAGGCCGGACAGTTCGCGATCTTCCCCTGGTTTCCGCCGCACGACACCGATGTGTCCGGCACCCGCTGGATCGAGGTGATGCGGCATCTGGCAGCAGAGGACCCGCGGGTGGTGGTCCCCGGCCACGGCGACATCGGCGGCCCGCAACTGCTCGCCGACGTCAGCGACTACCTCCTGTCGCTGCGCGAGGAGACCTGGGTGCGCCGGGACTCGGCCATGAGCGAGGAGACGATCGTCGAGGAGGTCAGGGCGGTGATGATCGAACGGCACCCGCAGTGGGCGGGGCGGGAGTGGATCGAGAAGGGCGTGGGCTGTCTGTGCGCCGAGCACTCCTGACCCGCCCTTCTGTGCCGTTGAAGCGATTGTTCGATGGCGTGGATCCGGCTTGCGCAACAATCCCCCGGCCACTGGACTGGGCCCTGTCCATCACACCCGTCACGGGTGTTCGGATCGTCCCGGGGGGAATCGTCCATGGGCGGGCTGCGGCGCAGCGTCTGTCCCGAGCGAACGTGGGAGACGGTGGCGGCCCGGCCACATCCGCGGCTGCGGCCGGGTGTGCACGGCTACCGCGGCTTCCGGATGGCCCTCGGCCGGCCCCGGCGCCGACTGGAGCTGCCCATCGGGGCGGTGACCCTCATGCTCGGCTTCCAGGGCTCGCTGCGGATCAGCGACCCGACCCGGCCCTCGCCCGCGGCCGACTTCACCTCCGTGCTCAAGGGGCTCGGCACCCATGCCGGACAGGGGGAGCACAACGGCAGCCTGTACGGGGTGGAGGTGGTCCTCGAACCATGGGTGGCCTTCACCCTGTTCGGGGTGGCGATGCACGAGCTGGCCGAGACCGCCATCACCCCGGGCGAACTCCTCGGCCCCCGCGTCCACGACCTGACCGACGCGCTCGCGGCCCTGCCCGGCTGGCCCGAACGGTTCCAGCTGCTGGACACCGTACTGCCGGCCTGGGCCGCCGGCGGGCCGCCGTGCGCACCGCCCGTGGTGGCCGCCTGGCGGGAGCTCGTACGCACCGGCGGCACCGTGCCGATCCGCCGGCTGACCGCGCTCACGGGCTGGGGGTCGCGGACGCTGGAGAAGCGGTTCCGAGAGCAGATCGGCCTGCCGCCCAAGACCGCAGCGCGCGTGCTGCGGCTGCGGCGCGCCTTGCGACTGCTGGCGCGAGGCTGTGTCCCGGCCCAGGTCGCGGCGGCCTCCGGCTACTGCGACCAGGCGCATTTCACCCGCGAATGCACGGCGATGACCGGCCTCCCGCCGCGCCGACTGCACCTCGCGCGCACCGCCTCCACCACCGCCCTCATGGCCCACGACCGGATGCGCGGAGAGGTCACCAGCATCGTCCTGACCGACCAGCGCCCCTCCCGCTGAGCCCGCGGGCCCGGGGAGGGCGGGCGACCGGGACGCGAACCGGGTGCTCACTCCGCCCGTGGCAGCACCGCCACCGCCCGTAGCCCGCCGACGAGGGAGCGGCCCAGTTCGAGGCGGCCGCCCGAGGCGGCCAGGAGGCCCGCGGCGATCGTCAGCCCGAGGCCCGTTCCCTTGCGGTCGCGTCCGGAGCTTCCGCGCCAGAACGGTTCGCAGGCGTGTGAGATCTCCTCGTTCGTCATTCCGGGCCCCTGGTCGCGGACCTCCACACGGGCCTCCGAGGCGGCGGTGTGCACCGCCACGAGCACGCTGCCCCCGCCAGGCGTCACATGCAGGGCGTTGTCGAGCAGGACGTCGAGGACCTGCTCCAGGGAGCCGCGGACGTGCCTGCCGGTGACGGCGGTCCCGTCCATCCGCAGCCGTACGCCACGGTCCGAGGCCAGGGCCGACCAGGCATCGACGCGGGACGCGGCCACGCTCAGGACGTCGACCGTCTCGACCGGGGTGTCGCCGCCGCGGTCGACGGTGCCCCAGGCCAGCACCTGTTCCAGCACATGGGAGAGGCGGTCCACCTCGTGGAGCACACCGGAGACCTCGCGTCTGGCGGCCGTATGGGCCGCGTCGGTCAGCGCGTCCTGCAGCAGCTCCAGACGGAGCCGTACGGAGGACAGGGGGCCGCGCACCTGATGGGCGGCCACCGCGGCCATGGAGGGGGAGCCGACAGCGGGGAGCGGCGGTGCCGGGACCGGTGCGGGGGCGGGCAGCCTCTTCGTCATCGTGGTACGTCCAGTCTCAGGCGTGCGCGGCGGTCGGCACCGCCAGCCGATAGCCGACTCCGCGCACGGTCTCGATCCACTCCGTATGGCCGAGCTTGCCGCGCAGCGAGCCCACATGGACGTCGAGGGTCCGGGTGGAGCCGAACCAGTTCTCGTCCCACACCCGGCACATGATGTCCTGGCGCTCCATCACCGCTCCGGGCTCTTCGAGCAACATCGCCAGCAGGTCGAACTCCTTGCGGGTGATGTGCACTTCCGAGCCGTCGACGAACAGCTTGCGGGTGCGCGGGTCCAGCTGGATCGGGCCGACCTGCAGTGGGGGCTGGAGCGGAGGCTGCAGCGGGGGCTGCTCCGGACCGTGCGGCTCCGGTTCCGGAAGGGACGTTTCCAGGGGGACCGGGGCGGGGGCCGCCGGGTCGGCTGCGTGCTGGGGACAGCCCCCCGCCCTGCGCAGAACGGCCTGGATGCGGGCCACCAACTCATAGCGGCTGAAGGGTTTGGCGACGAAATCGTCCGCGCCCATGTGCAGGGCCATCACCCGGTCCAGTTCCTCGGTTCTGCCGCTGAGCACGATGACGGGTACGCACGACAGCTCGCGGATCCGCCGGCAGACCTCGTGGCCGTCGAGGTCCGGCAGACCGAGGTCGAGAAGGACCAGGCCCGCGTCCGCGAGCCGGGTCAGGGCTGCCGCGCCCGTGCCTACGTAATTCGATTCATAACCGTGGACGCGTAAGGTCTGCTTTAGAGCCTCGGCTATTCTGTCGTCGTCTTCGACGATCAGGATGTTCATGGATCTGGTCCTCCCCCGTGGGCGGAGCGCGATCGCGACACACGGCGGAGCCGCATATCGATACCGCGATTATGTTGACCGAACCGTTTTTCCCCAAGCTCTTGTTTATCAAGCGGGTCGTCGGATTTTCAATGGAGATGAACATGAAAGGTCCTCGTCCAGGGGGCGGTGAATAGTCCGTTCAGTAGGCGGGGGCTTCGGGACGCCGATCCCCGCGCGCCCGGCGCAGAGTTACGAACCGCCGGGCGGCGTCCTCGGCCTCCCCGAGGGAGATGAACCCCCGGTCGCGCGCCACGGCCGTCAACGCGGCGGGCTCCTCGACGCGCCAGGTGTCCGCCAGGTGGCGCCGGACCAGGGGCAGCGGCAGATGGCGCGGGGTGCGGCGCTCGCCGGTGCGGGCCATCTGCTCGTTGAGGCGGTCCGCCGCCGCCACGGCGTCGGCGCTCGCGGCCCACACCTCGTCCGTACCGCGCAGCTCCGCGGGGGCGTCGTGGAAGGGCACCGCTCCGGGTGCGCTCCGGAACGAGCGCACCAGCAGCGTCGACAGGCGGTGTTCGGGGCCGCCCTCGCGTTGTTCCCGCGGCGTCAGCCAGTACGACCAGGCGGAGTGCGGCAGTGTCCGCGCGGAGACGCCGCGCTGGTCCGCGGCCTCCAGCGCGGCACGCACGAGGCCACTGTCGTTGCCGCCGTCGTCGGTGGAAGCCGGCGATACGCCGGCGATCCGGGTCAGTGCGAACCGGCGGTAGCGCAGCGGGAAGTCGGGCGCGTACAGCTGCTGGAAGCGCAGCACGTCGAGCTCGGAGACCGCGGCCGTGCGCCGATCACGCACCGCGGGGCGGTACGTCCCGCGCCAGCGGTCCAGATACATCGTGCGCGGCACCATCCAGGCAGGCGTGAACCCGGGGAAGGAGGCGGCGGTGCGCGGGGCCGCGCAGTGCGACAGGGCCAGCAGCGCGTCACGCCGCTTGAGGTCGGAGAGGTCGGGGTGGCGCTCCGCGAACTCGCGCAAGCGTATGGCCGCTTCGGCGGCGGCCGGGTGCAGCCGCCGGGTGGTGTGCACGATCGCCGCCCAGCTCCGCTCGGTGTAGTGCAGGGTCCGGGCCGCGTTCAGCAGCGTCGCGCCGTCCTCGGCAGCCAGCGCCTTCCCGGTGACCGCGTTGGAGATCGTCCACCGCACATTGACCAGCGGAACGGTCAGCTGCCGGTGTTCGCCCGACGGCAGATGTCCGACCGCGACCTCCTCGTCGGAATCCAGCTCGCCCTGCGCGTACATGCCGAAGACCAGCCCCACGCCCTCCATGCCGTACGGCCACAGCTCGGCGGCCCGTAGCGCGCCCATGCTGGAGGCGCCGATGACACGGGTGCGCCGGGCCAGGACATCGATGATCTCCTTGTGCCGCACCGGGGCGGTCTGGTGGAACACCCCGTCGATGATCAGCACCGTGTCCGCCGCGCCCGTGTCCAGGGCGAGCAGATCGCCGTGGCGCACCGGGCGGTGCACCACCGCACGGTCCGCCACCGCCAGGACGTCGGCGGCCGAGAGGGTGGGCCCGATGAACACATGGACGGTCACGATCCCCCCTTGGGGTTGGTGACAGGACCGGGGGTGGCCGACGAAGCGGCCTTGAGGGGCCGTGGAATCTCGTGGCGGCCGTCGAACTCCAGACCCGCCGCCACCACCTTGACCACGCTGAAGCCGCTCTCCGTACTGAGGTCGACGGCCACGGGCGGACGGCCGGTCACCCGGTGCACCTCGCCCGCGAGCCAGCGCGTCTCCTCGGTGTCCTCCGCGAACTCACGGCCCCGCCCGGAGACGTCCTGCCAAGGGACGATCTCGCCCTCGGTGACCGGTGGCGGCCCGGCGGCCGACGGGCCGCCCGTGAACAGCACCGCGGCCAGGTCGTCGCGGCTGCCCGCGATCGCGGTCAGCCGGCTCTGGGCCGACTCCGTCACGGCGCGGCTGAGCGCCACGGCCGGTGAGCTGTGCACCCCGGAGCCGACCGCGAGCGCCGGGAAGTCCTCCGACCAGATGTAGCTGACGAAGCAGGGCAGCCCCCAGCGGTTGGGCACCTCCACGATCTCGACCCAGGCGCCCGCGTCCGCGATCCGCCCGAGCACCGTCGCGCACAGCGGGTCGTCCACGCTCGACGGATCCACATGCCGCCGCCCGGCCACGGGCAGCGAGCCGATGGTGGCCGTGCAGTCCCGCTCGATGACCTCGTACAGCGCGTGCGCCAACGCCTCGTCGTAAGTGTTTCCGCTGGCCAGGCCGTTGGTGGAGCCGTGGAGGAGCGGTGGCTGCCAGGCCCGGGACACCTGGTAGTCGACCCTGACGTAGGCGCGCGGCACCAGGGCCTTGGTGCCGCTGACGGCGTCGACGCCGATGACCCAGTCCAGCGGTGTCCGTTCGCTCAGCAGGCTCCCGTGGTGCTGCTGCAGATCGCATACGTCGTACGGCAACTCCAGCTCGCATGCGGGGGTGTGCCTGAGCTCGGGAGCCGGACACGCGTACTCGGCGTGCCACAGCTCCACGGACTCCATGACCGCGGAGACACGGGCCAGCAGCAGCGATGCCCCCTTGCCCTGCGAGACGGTCAGAGTCTTGGCCGCCGGGCGCACGGCCATCACCACCGGTACGCCCAGTGTGTCAAGACCGGTGACATCGGCGACCCGAGTGATACCGAATCTGTCCCGCAGCCCATTGATGAGCGTCCAGGTCTCTTCCGGATGCCGGACTCGATGTGTGCCATCGAAATGGACCTTCTTCATGTGCATCAGCATCGACGTTGGTACGGAAACGACTGGGCAGACGGAGGTCAGCGGAGCGACAGCGGTGAAACAAGATTCCGCAAGCTCCGTGCAAGAAATCTGTAAGAGGGGTGTCCGATGCCATTGGAGCGGGATAACTATTCGATTGTCCTTTGCAGTCCATCGAAAGGAATGAGGAAATGGAGAACACCTCTCTCCTCGACCTCGAACAGCTCGGTGACGAGATGTTCGAGGTAGTCGAGTCGGACACGACCGAGGACAACGGCGGCGCCGGTTCGGCGTGGGCGTACGCCTGTTGCCACAGCGCCAGCAGTTCCTGCGCGCTGTCGTGACACAACGGCCGGCCCCGGCGGTGTGCCTTCCGTGCCACCGGGGCCGGCCCCCTCGGAGGGGAGGTCCGTCATGGGTGGCCGTCGGCTGAAGCTGGTGCGGCAGGTGCGGTACGCGCCGACCGAGAGCGGCGCCGCCGTGCTCGGACCGTCCGGCGCGCTGGCTCTTCGGGGAGCCGGTGTGTATGCGTGGCTGGAGCGGCTGTGGCCGCTCCTCGACGGCACCCAGGACGTGGACGCCGCACTCGCCCAACTCCCCGACGGACACCGGGCGGTCGCCACACGTCTGCTGGACACCCTCCAGCGGCGGGATTTCCTACGGGAGGCCACCGAGCCGCGGCCGCACGGCCTCACCGCCACCGAACTGCACCGCCACCGCCACGAGATCGCCTACATCGAGCACTGGCTCGACTCCCCGGAACACCGCTTCGAGCGCTATCGCGCCGCTCGCGTGCTGCTGTTCGGCGACGGTCCGCTGTACGCGGCCACCCGGCACGCCCTTCTCGCCTGCGGACTGCGTCAGGTGTTCACCGCGGAGGCCGGCGCTCCGTACGACACCGCCGACGCCGTGGTGTACGCGGGCGACGCGACCACCGCCCACGCGGGGCCGGGCGTCGCGGCTGTTGAACGCGCCTGCGGCGGGGTACCGCTGTTCCGCGCGCTGAGCCGGTCCGGCGACTGCTGGCTCCTCCCGCCCATCGCACCCTGCCTCACCTGGGCCGATGTACGGCATCGGATACGGCACACCGCCGCCCCGGACCACGCCGGACCCACTCCCATGACGGCGGCAGCCGCCGCCCTCGTCGGCGGACGGCTTGCCCTGGCCGTCTTCCGCCTCCTCACCGGGGTCCCTGATGAGCACGCCGACGTGGATGCCGACGTGGATGCCGACGTGGTGGATGCCGCGGCCCCCGGCCCCGTACCCGGGATCCTCCGCGTCGACCTCGCCACGCTCGCCACGCACCGCCACCGCGTGCTCCCCGCCCCTCTGCGCCACGACTCGGGGTGCGCCGCCGAGGGCCGGATGAAAGAGCTGCGCGAAGCCCCCGCGCTCGACCCCGAGCAGCTCACCGCGCGGCTCGCCGACTGCGCCGACGACGTCGCGGGGCCGTACGCACCGCCCACCACGGAGTACGGCAGCCAGATACCGCTCACCGTCGCTCAATGTGCTGTGACGGGCGCGGGTGTGGTGGTCGGTGCCTCCCTGGACCCACGGACCGCCACGGCCGCGGCGCTGCGCCGCGCCGGGGCGTCGTACGCGCTGTCCGCCGCCGCGCACGTACCACCGCACCAGCCGGCCGATCAAGCCGCTCCGGACCCCGTCCGCTTCCGCGCCGAACGACTGACGGACGGCGGAGTGCGCTTCTTGACCGCGCCGCTGGTGCTGCCGCGTCCGGCGGGGGAGGGACAGCCGGGCGGCGGCCGCCCCGCGGGCGCGGGCACCGCATGCGCCGAGAGCTGGGATGCCGCGGTGGAGGCCGCCCTCTTCGACGCCGTACGCTCGCTCGCCCGGCGACGCGCGGCCGACGTGTCGCCTGCCACGCTGATGCCGGAAGGGTTGCTGACCGAGCCCGAAGCGGTGCGCCACTGGCGGCTGTTGCGCACGCTCGGCCCGGTACCCGAGGTACGGGATCTCTCCGGTGGGCTGGTGGCGCCGGTCATCGGCCTGGTGGCCGGGGACCGGCTCGTCTCGGTGGGCTGCGCCGCCACCGCGGCCGGAGCGCTCGCCGAGGCCGCGCGCGACCTGCTGCTCGCCCGGCAACGCGGAACGGAGCCGGCCGCGGGGACCCTGCCGCTCCTCGCCGCACCGGGGCCCCTCGCCGACCGCGTACCCGTCTCACTGCCCGGCTCCGGGCCCCGGGAGCACATCGCCCACCTCGCCACGAGCCTGGCGGCTGCGGGATACACCGCGTACGCCGTGCCGCTCGACCACGACGCGGACTTCCATACCCTCATCCCCTTCGTCGCCCGGGTGGTTCTCGATGAGGCCCGCTGACGTGCGGGCGGCCGTGGTCGGTGACGGCGGCTTGCTGCACCAGGCCATCGCCGAGCGCCTGACCTCGGGGCGGGACTTACGCACACACGCCGTCCTGCTGACCGTGAGCGACGGATGGGAGAGCGACACGGCACACGACCGTCACCGGCGCCGCGCCCTCGCCTCCGGCGTTCCCTGGCTTCCCGTGTGGACCGAGGGCGCTCGCGCCCTGATCGGCCCGCTGGTCCGTCCGGACGCCCCCGGCTGCCACCGCTGTCTGCGCATGCGGCGCGCCCACGCCCGCGAGGACTGGCCGGTGGTACGGGCGGTGCGCGAGCGGTACGCCACCGAGCCGGAGCCGCCGGAGCCGCCGGAGCCGCCGGAGCCGCCGGAGCCCGAGCGGTCTCCGCTGCTCACCACGGTGGCCGCCGAGGTCACGGCCCAAATCGTCGCCACGCGCCTCATGGCCGCACAGGACACCGGCACTCCCGGCATCTCCTCACGGGAACTGACCGTCGTCGGCCTGCGCACCCTTGACGTCAGCAGCCACAGCTTCCTCCCCGACCCCTGCTGTCCCGAATGCGGCGGACTGCCGGACGACGGCCCCCAGGCCGCGCCCCGGACCCTCCGCCCCCGACCCAAACCCCGCCCGGGCCAGCGGCTGCGCCGCCCCGACGCCACCCGGCTGCGCACCGCGCTCGCCGACCCCGAGACCGGGCTGACGCGCGAGGTGAGCGCGGTGTCCGCCGGGGTGCCCCTCGCGCGGGCTCCGCTCACGCTGCCCGGTGGCGGCGAGTTCGAGGCGGGCCTGGGCACGGGCGACGACTGGGGCGCCGCGCAGGCGGCGGCGCTGCTGGAAGGCGTCGAGCGGTATGCGAGCGTACGGCCGCGGGCGCGGCGGGCCGCGGTACGGGCCGCGTACGCCGAGGTGCGCGAGGACGCCGTCGACCCGCGCACGCTGGGGCTCCACCCGGACGGCCACTACGACCTGCCCGGGTTCCCCTTCCGCCGCTTCGACGAGACGGCGGTGACCGAGTGGGTGTGGGGCTGGTCGTACGGCCGGGCCCGGCCCGTGCTGCTGCCGCAGTCCTACGTCTACTTCCTGTCCGCCACCCAGCGGGACCGCGCCTTCGTCTTCGAGGTGTCCAACGGCTGTGCGCTGGGCAGCTGCCTCGAGGAGGCCCAGCTGCACGGGCTGCTCGAAGTGGCCGAGCGGGACGCCTTCTTCACCACCTGGTACCGGCGTACCCCGCTCGACGCCATCGACCCGGACAGCGCCGGCGACCGCGCCGTACCGCTCCTCGTCGAACACCTCACCCAGCTCACCGGTCACCGTGTCCATCTCCTCGACGCCACCCAGGAACAGCAGATCCCCTGCGTCGTGGCCCTCGCCGTGGACGAGGACGAGCGGCCGGACACGCCCCGCGCGGCCGTCGCGGCCGGCGCCCACCCCGACCCGGAACAGGCCGCCGTACGCGCCCTGATGGAGCTCGTGCCCCATCTGACCCTGCTGACCTCCCGCTACCGGGCCGAACGGGAACGGGCCCGCCGGCTCGCGCTCGACCCCTCGCTCATCGCGCACCCCGCCGACCACGCCCTGGCCGCCGCCGCGCCCGAGGCGTTCGCACGGCTCGCCTTCCTGCGGGGCGGCAAGCCGCCCCGCACGTTCACCGAGGTGCACCGCGGCCGGCACCTGCCGCGACACCACCAGGACCTCACCGACGATCTACGGGACCTGATCAGCCGATACCTGGACACCGGACTCGATGTGATCGCCGTCGACCAGACGCCCGCCGAAGTGGCCGCGCTGGACCTGGCTGCGGCCAAGGTCGTCGTCCCCGGCACCGCCGCGGTCACCTACGGGCCACTCATGCGGCGCGCCGAAGGGCTGCCCCGGCTGGCCGGTGACCTGTCCGCCGACCCGCACCCCTTCCCATGACCGGCCACCGTCCCGGCGCCGTCCAACTGCCCCCGCCACCGGCTCTGGGCACGGTCGACCACGCCCTGTGGGCCGCCCGCCGCTGCACCTGTCACACCGGGACCCCGCGCCCGGTGTCCCTCTCGCGCTGGGCCGCCGTGCTCGGCCACGCCCGCGGCATCGGCCCCTTCGAGGCGCGGCCCGGCGAACGCCCCGGCCTGCTCGGACACATGGCCGGGACCCCGCTGACGGCCGGAGCCAACACCCCCGTAACGCCTGGAAGCTATGCGTACGATCCGGTGGCACACCAGCTCGTCCCCATGCGCATCGACCATGCCCGGGCGTACGACGGGGCGCTCGCGCTGCACCTGGGCGACGGCGCGGGGGAGACGGCCGCATGCGTACGGCTCGTCGCCGCCGCGTGCGGCCTGTGCGCCCATGCCGCCGGGCCGGACACCTTGCTTCTGTACGCCTCCTCCGCCACCGCCTCCGCCTCCGGGGACATGGAGGACGCGCTGGCCGCCCTGCCCGTCGGGCTTCCCGTCTACACGGCGGCTCCCGGCCGACTCACCGCTTCCGATCTGCTGACCCTGCTGCACAAGGCGGCGCCCGGGCCGCCCTACCGTGTGACCGTACGCTCCGTGGGCGGTATGGACCCCGGTGTGTACCGGGCGGACACCGCTCAGGGGCCGCTCGAACCCGTGTGGCGCGGGCGCACCGCGCCGTACGCCCATGTCCTCACCGGTGGCGGACACCCCGCCGCCGCGGCTCTCGCCGGCGCCGCGGCCATCGTGCACCTCGTCGGCGGGCACGGGGCCCCGCGTGCCGTCGAAGCACTGCGCGTGCGGGTCGCCGCGTCAGCCGCGGGGCTCACCGCGTGGTGCGACGACGCGCCGACTCAGGCCGCGGCAGCGCTCCTTGGACTGATCCCCGGCGTGGACGACGTGGCGTGCCACATCACCCTCGGCCATGCGCGACCCGAACCCCGCCTCCGTATCCACGTCCGCCTCGCCACCTCTGGAGCGCTGCCATGAACACCCCGCCCGACCCGGTGGTGCGCGTCGCCGGGGTGCCCCGTTCCGCGCTGGCCGTCCTGAACACGCCGAAGAGCTTCGAGCTCGCCGAGCACATCCTTCAGGCGCGGGAACAGGTCGCCGAGGAGGGCCGCCGTATCGCCGACGCCCTGCACCCGGTCATCGGGGCACTACCCGAACCCGCCCTCAAGCCCCGGGTCATCGGATTGCGCCGGGCGGTCCATCAGGGCCGCGCCCCGAGGGCCGCCGAATGGGACGCGGCCGTACGGACCGCGCTGCCCGGTCCGCTCGCCGACCGGATCCGGCGCTGGCTCGACCGGCGCGCCCAGTGCGGGGAACACGCCGAGTCCCTGGCGGCCGTACTCCAGGAAGAGACACACGGCTCACTCGCCGCCTTGCGGGAAGCCCTCGTACACCCTCGCTTCCGACAGGGGCTGCTGCACGCCACGCCCGAGCTCGACGACGTCCTGGACCGCTGGATCGCCGCCCCGGGCCATCCGCCACCCGGCACCAAGGCCCTGGTGAGCCTGGCCCGTTATCTGTCCCGGGCGGCCGTGAAGACCAGCCCGCAGGGCACGTTCACCGCCACCGGCCAAGCCCGCTGGACCGCCGACGGCCCCTGGCTGCACACCGGAGACCTGGAGCGGCGCGCCACGACCGCCGAACTCAACCTCGCCCGGCTGCGCCGAATCGCCGATGGGCTGCTGCGCGCCCATCCGGCCCTGCGGGACACCCTGCCGCTGCGCCTCAACCCGGCGCTGACCGTCGCCGACGGAACCCTCCGCCTCATCGCCCCCGGCCCCGGGGCCCGCATCACCGCCTTCCCGGCCGTGGACCGGACTCCGCAACTTCTGGACACCTTGAGCAACCTCGACGGAGCCACGGCGGCCGACGCGGGGCCCGCAGTCCAGCGCTTTGTGGCGGCCGGAATTGTCCAGCAGGACCTTCCCCTTGACGATCTGGAGCCCTGCCACCTCGACGCGCTCATCGCCTGGCTCACCGATAACAGCCGCGCCGCGCTCCAGGACACACTCAGTGCACTGACCGCCCTGCGCTCCGCACTGCCACGCCGCCCCCGCCCTGCCGACCACGCCGAGCGCCGCCACCGGGCCCGCGCGGCCCGCGACCGGCTTTGCGCCGTGGAACGCGCCCTGCGCCTCCCGGCCCCCGGCGAGCCGTACGAACGCCGCCCCGTCCACGAGGACTCCGTGCTCGACGGCAGGGCCGTCACCCTCGGCCACGGACCCTGGCGGCCGTTGCTCGCCGATCTCGCCTCGGCCGGGCGGGCCCTGGCCGTCCTCGACCGCGATCTGCCCGCCCGGTACGCCGCGGCCGCATGGCTCGCCGAACGGCACGGCCCGCACCCCCAGGTGCCGCTGCTGCTCGTCCTGCACGAACTGCAGGAGGACCCATCGCCCGCAGCCGAGCACGTCCGGGCCCTGCTGCGGCCCGGCTTCGGCGTCGACGACACGCTGCTGCGGGACAGTCCGCTGCCCGCACTCCGGCGCCTGGCCGGCCATCGCGCCACCGTCCTCCAGGCCCTGCGAGCCGGTGAACCGCCCACCGACGTCACCGCACCCCGCCCGCCACTCAGCCTCGCCCACTACATCCAGCCGCTGCCCGGTCCGGACGGACGGCCGCGCGCCGTGCTCAACTCCATCACCGTCGGCCATGGCCACTGGCAGGGCCGTCTGGACCGGATGCGGGCCCGCGCCACCGACGGTCCCGTGCCGCCGCCCATGCCCCCGGCCCCCGCTACGGGCCAGAGCCGCATCCCCGTGGACATCGGCGGTCTGTACGCCTCGAACACCAACCTCCGGCACCCCACCCTGCCCCACGCCTTCGACCACCCGTTCACCCGTGGCGCCCGGAGCGGCCCCGGGCGCGTTCCGCTCGGCGAGGTGACCGTGCGCCTCGACCGGGCCACCGGGCTGCCCGCACTCCGCTCACCACGCTGCGACGCCGATCTGGTGCCCGTCCACCTAGGGCTGATGAGCCCGCTGCTGCTGCCACCGCCGCTGGCGACCCTGCTGCGCCTCTTCGGCGACCCGCATACGCTCTTCCGCACCGGACACCCGCTGCTGCCCGGGCCGTTCGCCGACGATGTGCCGGACCGGGGTGCGGTGAGCCTGCCCCGGATCGAGGCCGGGCGCGTGGTGCTGCGCCGCCGCTCCTGGCTCACCCGGGCCGGGTCGGTGCCCCGCCGTACGCCCGGCGAGCGCGACCACGAACACTTTCTGAGGCTGCTGGCCTGGCGCCGTGAACTGGGCCTTCCCGCTTCCTGCTTCGTACGCACCCGCGCACCCGGGAGCCACGGCGCGGACGCCTTCACCGACAAGGGCTACAAACCCGCGTACATCGACTTCGCCTCACCCCTCCTGACCACCGCCTTCACCCGCTCCCTCGGCGACCCGGACACCGTCGTCCACATCGAGGAGGCACTGCCGGACCCGGCCGCGCCCGACGGCGACACCCCGTACACGAGCGAATTCGTCATCGAACTCCCGGGAGACTTCCATGAGCCGGCCGTCTGATCCGCCGACCCAGCCCGGGCGGTGGGTGGCCGTGCACCTCTTCCACCAGGGCGACCTCGACACGCTCCTGCTGGACGCCGTGGCCCCCGCCCTGACCGGCCTCGCCCAGGCCGGCCGTATCCACGGCCACTTCTTTCTGCGCTACTGGGAGGGCGGTCCTCATCTGCGAGTACGTGTCCTCACCGGCGAACCCGCACAACCCGTACAACCCGTGCAATCCATGCACAACGGCTCCCAGGACATCGCCACCGAGCTCGTCGACCGGTGGAACGCCTGGCTGGGCGACCACCCCTCGCCGCGCTCCGTCGACGAGGCTGCCTATCTGCGCTTCGCCACCGAGGCCGCCACCCGCGAAGGGCTGCCCGGCTACGAGCCATGGCGCGGGCTGCACGACCGCGCGGAGGTGCGCGACTATCTGCCCGAACACGGCCGCTACGGCACCGGCGCCTCACTCGCGGCGGTGGAACGGCACTTCATGGAGGCCAGCCGCTGCGCCGAAGCCATCCTCGCCAGGCGCCCCGGACCCGCCGAGCGGCTTTCGGCAGGCTTCGCGGTGTCCCTGCTGACCTGGGCCGTGGTGGAGCCCGACCCACGCCGACGGCTCGACGCGTTGCGCACGGGCGCCGAGGCGTGGCGCCGTATGCTCGGGCCCGCGTATGACACCGAGGCGTTCGACCGCGCCTACGAGAGCGGCCGGGGAGCCCTCGTACGCCGGGCCGGACACCTTCTCGCCCCCGAACCGCGGCCCCGCTCCGACGGTCCCACGGGGCCCATCGCGGCATGGCGCCTCAGCGTCTCGCGGCTGTATGCCTCGCTCGAAGCCCTGGAGAACAAGGGCGAGTTCACGCCCGACCTGGGCGCGCTGCGCGACGATCCGTCGCTGCTCGGCCTCCCCAGCCCGCGCGCCGCACTCACCGCCAACCGCTGCGCCCATCTGATGTGCAATCGACTCGGGCTGTACGGACCGCAGGAAGCGCTGCTGCGCCACTTCGCGGCACGCGCGGCGGCCGATCTGCACACCGCGGGCAGCGGGGCCCACCGGCCATGAGCCCACCGCTGCTTCTCTCCCTGCACCCCGGCACCGCCCTCCACGACGACCAGGGCCTGCTGACCGTCCGCCACCGCTGGGGCCGTACGCCGCTCGGCCCGTACACCCCGCCCCTGGCCGAGGCGCTGCACACCCTCGCGGCGGGCCCCATGGCCGTCGACGAGGTGGCGGACCGTATCAATGCCACGGCGCGGAGCTGCGGGCTGCCGCCGGAACCCCAACTCGCCCTGTTCCACCACTGCCTGGACCGGCTCGGGCACACCCTCCAACGGCATGCCACCCACGGCTCCCGCCCCCTGGCGACCGCCGTACCACTCGCCCCCGACGCCGCACCGCGCCCGGGACCCGTGCCCGACACCCCGCTCACCCTGGACCGCGCCGCCCATCTGCGGCCGGTCGACGGCCAACTCGCACTGGAGTCCCCACGGTCACGCTTCCGGGTCCGCGTCGAGGACCCCAGCGCCGCCACGCCGCTCGCGCTTCTCGCCCGCCCCGCCTCCCGCGCGGAGCTGGACCGCCACTGCCACGAACTGCCCGAGGGCGCCCTGACCGCGCTCCTGACCCTCCTGCACTCGACCGGCTTCCTGCACCCGATCAAGGATGCAAGGCACGCCGAGACCGCCCACCTCCCGCCCGGCTGGAGCTTCCACGAACTGCTCGCCTACGACGGCGCCCGGGCCGGCCCGCGCGACCGCGTGTACGGGCCGGTCTTCCCGCTGCGCGACACCGAACCACCGCCTCCGCCCGTCACCCGGCCCCCCACGGGACGCACGATCCCGCTCCACCGCCCGGACCTGGACAGGGCGGCCCGTGAGGACCGCACCTTCACCGACGTACTCGAATCGCGGACCTCCCGGCGTACGTACGGCGAACGGCCCCTGACCCGCGATCAGTTGGGAGAGCTGCTGTATCGGGCCGCCCGGGTGCGTACCGTGCTGGCCGCCCGCCCCGAGGACGACCGACCGTACGCGGTCACCAGCCGCCCCTACCCGAGCGCCGGATCCGCCTACGAACTGGAGCTGTACGCGGCCGTCCACCGCTGCCACGGGCTGGACCGTGGCCTGTACCACTACGACCCCCTGGGCCACGCCCTGACCGCCCTGCCCGGCGCCCCCGGAGCCGTCGACGACGTGCTGCGCGAGGCGTCGGCCGCCACCGGCGCCGCGCCCCCGCCCGATGTGCACCTCACACTGGTGTCCCGTATCAAGCGGCTGTCGTGGAAGTACGCGGCGCATTCGTACGCGCTGACCCTCAAGAACACCGGCGTCCTGCTCCAGACCCTCTCCCTCGTCACCACCGCGATGGGCCTGTCGGGCTGTGCGGTGGGCGGCGGGGACAGCGAGACCCCGGTACGCGCCTTCGGCCTCGCCGCGCACACCGAGATCCCGGTGGGAGCCTTTCTGCTGGGCAGCGGGGCGGCCGACGGCCCGGACCACGCGACCCCGCCCGCGACGCGGCGCCGGTAGTCCTTGGGCGGCAGCCCGTACGCGGCCCGGAAGGTGGGCTACTCGCGCCGGCCCGGGAGTTCCGCGCACCGCGCTCTGTCGCCGCGGGCCGCCGTACGGGATCCTCCGGTGGCATGAGTAGACCTGCGGATCGCGTGAAACGCCGTACGCGCGCCTGGATGTGGCCCCTCGTCATCGGCCTCGTCGCCACCCTCAGCTGGAGTTCACCGGCCGGTGCGGACACCTCCCGCACCGGCCTCGGCACGGCCCTCGACACCCTCCTCGCCGACCCGCTGCTGAAGGGCGGCGCGGCGGGGGTGGTGGTCGCCGACGCCGACTCCGGCGCCGTCCTCTACGAACACCACCCCGACGACCGGCTGATGCCCGCCTCCAACACCAAACTGTTCACCTCGGCCGCCGCCATGGGGCTGCTCGGCCCCGACTACACCTACCGCACCGACGTGCTCACCGACGGCAGCCGCCAGGGGCGGGTGCTGCGGGGCGATCTGTATCTGCGCGGCACCGGCGACCCGACGATGCTCGCCGCGGACTACGAACGGCTCGCCGCGCAGCTCGCCGAGTCGGGGATCACCCGGGTCACCGGACGGCTGATCGCCGACGACACCCGGTTCGACACCCAGCGCGTCGGCCGCTCCTGGGCCGCCGACGACGAGTCCTCCTACTACGCGGCCCAGATCTCCCCGCTGACCCTCGCCCCCGACACCGACTACGACGCGGGCAGCATCATCGTCGAGACCGCCCCCGGCGCGGCGCCGGGGGAGAAGCCGAAGGTCACGCTCACCCCCAAGACGGACTACATCCGCATCGACAACCGCGCCACCACCGGCGCCACCGGCAGCGGCTCCACCCTCTCCGTCGAGCGGCAGCACGGCTCCAACACCATCACTGTCAGCGGCGCCCTCCCCGCGGGAAGCAGCCCGGCCAAGGAGTGGGTCAGCGTCTGGGAGCCCACCGGCTACGCCACCTCGGTGTTCGCCGACGCGCTGGCCCGCCACGGCGTCCACGTCACCGGGGCCACCCGGCTCGGCCGGGCCACCCCGCCGGACGCACGGCCGCTCGCCTCGCATGAGTCGATGCCGCTCAAAAAGCTCCTGATCCCGTTCATGAAGCTGTCCAACAACATCCATGCCGAAGTGCTCACCAAGACCATCGGCTACGAGACGGCCGGCCGCGGCACCTGGAGCGCTGGCCTCTCGGCTGCCGCCGACTGGCTGAAGAAGCGGGGCGTGGACACCGGCTCGGTGCGCCAGGTCGACGGCTCCGGGCTGTCCCGGATGGACAACATCGCGGCCGGGCGGCTGACCGAACTGCTGCTGTCGGTCCGCGATGAGCCCTGGTACGCCGACTGGTACGCCTCGCTGCCGGTGGCCTGCGACCCGGACCGGTTCGTGGGCGGCACCCTGCGCTCACGGATGTGCGGCACCCCGGCGGCCCGCAACGCGCGCGGCAAGACGGGCTCGCTGACCGGCGCCTCCGCGCTCTCGGGGTATGTCACCGACGCGGACGGCAGGGAGCTGGCCTACAGCGTCGTCCTCAACAACTTCCTCGCACCGTCCGTGAAGAGCCTGGAGGACGCGATCGTGGTGACGCTCGCGAAGTCCGGGGCGGACCGGACGACCGCTGTCCGGCCGAGCGCCGTACCCAAGCGGGCCGGGGCCGCGGACCTGGAGTGTTCCTGGACCAAGCCCACGCGCTGCTGAGCCTGCTGAGGCTGCTGAGCGATTCCGGGAGCGGCCGCGCCGCCGGGTCATGCCCGCGGCGCGGCCGTCCTCCGTGCCATGACCGCCTCGATGAACTCCTCCGGCGGGAGATAGGAGTGCGCGGTGATGTAGTGGTGTACGAGATTGGGCGCGATCAGCCACCTGCCGTCGCGGCCCACCACCCGCACCTCGGCACTGCCGAGGGACACCCGGTCCTGCCCGACGTGGATGACCGCCGGGTACTCGTCTTCTCCAGGCGGGTGAGGGAGGCCGCAGTGGTGCCACCCGCGCATCACCATATGGCGGTCGTCCCGGCACAGCAGCGCGAGGGCCTGGACGAATTCCTCAGGCACCGCACCCCGGGAGAACGCCTCGCCCGGCTCCAGCCACCCGACGCTGACCGCCTCGACTCCCTTGGGGACTGATCCTGCTGTGTATGCGTAGGGGGACAGGTCCGCGTAGTGGGTCATAGCAGTGGAGTGTCGGCTTTCATGATCGAGCGGCAAGCGGACCAGTGTACGCGGCCCATGTTCGGCAGCAGCAGTTGGGAAAGGCGGACTTCGTGGCGCACCGTCCTGCCGCTGACGTCCAACCCATTGGGCGGGAACAGCGAATAGTCCGGCAGCTGCTCTCCAGGCTTGTAGAGCTCCAAGGGCTTGGGGTTGCCTGTTTCGATGAGGGTGCCTTGGTAGTGGGAGATGTCCTTGCCGTGCTCGCCGTACATGGCGACGCTCGTGCCTTCGGGGACGGTGACCGGGGTTCCATCACCTGCTCGTATGCCGCCGTGACCGGTGAACACCGTTTCGTTGTCCGGACGGCCGTACATGTGCCAGTACGATGCGAACTTTCCCGTATCGTCGGCATCCGGCGCATAGAAGTCGATGTCGTAATCGTCGTAAGGGGAGAGCCCCAGCGGGTCGATCCAGAGGTGGGGGTTGGGGACGTAGGCGGCGGGGTTGGGGGCTGGGGTGAGGCCGAGGGGGTCGGGGGTGAGGTAGCGGGCGGTGGTGGGGTCGTAGTAGCGGTGGTGGTTGTAGTGGAGGCCGCTTTCGGGGTCGTGGTACTGGCCGGG